>DASRXO010000490.1:0-4097 GCA_035654095.1 Telluria sp. | reverse complement strand
GAAGATGGAAGTGGCCGGCATTTGCGGCACCGACGTCAAGATGTACAAGCAGCCGCTGGCCAAGGGCCCGGTCATCATGGGCCATGAGAACATCGGCTACATCAGCAAGGCCGGCAGCGAATTCACCAGGCGCAAAGGCTTCAAGGAAGGCGACCTGGTGTTCGTCGAACACTACGTCGGCTGCATGAAATGCGAGTGGTGCCACAAGGGCGAATACCGCCATTGCGAGAACACCGACTGGCGCTACAACCCGGACGGCATCCGCTACGGCTACACCAGCTCGGACAAACCGCCGCACCTGTGGGGCGGCTTCGCGCAGTATGCCTACCTGCCGTGGAACTCGGTGATCCACAAGGTGCCGGACGGCGTCACGCCGGAGCTGGCGGGCCTGGTCACGCCGATGGCCAACGGGATCGAATGGTCGCTGTTCGACGGCGAAGTCGGCTACAACAGCGTGGTGCTGATCCAGGGGCCGGGCCAGCAAGGCCTGTCGCAGACCGTGATCTGCAAGCAGGCCGGGGCCAGCCTGATCATCGTGACCGGCACCTCGAAGGACGGCGCGCGCCTCGAAGTGGCGAAGGCGCTGGGCGCCGATTTCACGATCGACGTGCAGAAGGAAGACCCGCTGGCGCGCATCATGGAGATCACCGGCGGGCGCGGGGTCGACGTGGTGCTCGACTGCACCGCCGGCGCCGGCACCTTCCCGATCCTGCTGGGCGTGGAAGCCTGCAAGCGCAAGGGCGGCGTGATCGTGATGCAAGGCGAGATGGCGGAATTCCCGAATTTCCCGATCGCGAAGGTGACGCTCAAGTTCATCACGCTCAAGAGCGCGCGCGGCCACAGCTACCGGGCGTGCGAACTGGCGCTGGCGCAAATCGCGTCCGGCCGCTTCCCGCTGGAGAAGGTCACGACCCACAAGTTCGGCCTGAACCAGGTCGACCTGGCGATCCGCTCGGTCGGCAACGAAGGCCTGCCCGACGTGATCCACGCCTCGCTGATGCCGTGGCTGTAGCGTGAACATGGATGCCTCCCTGAGCGCCGATCGGCGCATCCCGGTCACGGTGCTGACCGGTTACCTCGGGGCGGGCAAGACCACGCTGCTCAACCGGATTTTGTCGGAACCGCATGGCGGGCGCTATGCCGTGATCGTCAACGAATTCGGCGAGATCGGCATCGACGCCGACCTGATTGTCAGCGCCGACGAAGAGCTGTTCGAGATGAACAACGGCTGCATCTGCTGCACGGTGCGCGGCGATTTGATCCGCACCTTGCACGGCTTGCTGGACGCGGGCTCGCGGTTCGACGCGATCGTCATCGAGACCACGGGGCTGGCCGATCCGGGGCCGGTGGTGCAGACCTTCTTCGTCGATCACGCGCTGCAGGCGCGCACGCGGCTCGACGCGGTCGTCACGATGGTCGATGCGGCGCATGTGCTGCTGCGCCTCGACGACAGCCGCGAGGCGCGCGAGCAGATCGCCTTCGCCGACCGGATCGTGTTGAACAAGACCGAACTGGCAAGCGCGGAGCAGTTGCGCGCCATCGAAACGCGGCTGCATGCGATCAATCCGCTGGCGCCGGTCTACCGCACCCAGCGCGCGCAGGTGGACCTCGGCAAGCTGCTGGGGCAGGGCGCGTTCGAGCTTGACCGCATCGCGCACCTGGATCCGGTGCACGTGCACGACGAGCATTGCGGGCACGAGCACGATCACGGCCATGACCACGACGGCGCGCTGCACGGCACCGACATCGCCAGCGTCTCGCTGCAAGCCGACGCGCCGATGGACCAGGAGCGCATCAGCGCCTGGCTCAACGCGCTGGTCGCCAGCAAGGGCGCCGACATCCTGCGCGCGAAGGGCATCATCGACGTCGCCGGCGACCAGCGGCGCCTGGTGTTCCAGTCGGTGCACATGCTGCTCGAGGGCGACTTCCAGCGGCCGTGGAAGGCCGGCGAACGGAGGTCGAGCCGGCTGGTGTTCATCGGCCGCCAGCTTGACCGCGGCCTGCTGGAGGCCGGCTTCAGGCGCTGCATCGCCTGAACCGCCTCGCCATCTATTTCAAGGAGTGTCCGATGACCCCAGTAAGCAATGCGCGAGCCTCCAGCGACACGCGGCACCGCATCCAGGTCGCCAATTCGGCGCCGCGCAGCATCAAGCTGATCGGCCTGGGGCGGGGCGGCGCGGCCGTGATCGACGGGCTCGATCGCGCGCTGCTGCATCGCGTCGACGTGGTGGCGGTCGGCGAAGGCCTCGATCCGGCCCGGCTGGAAAACGCCGAGATGATCTTCATGGTCGCCTGCCCGGGCGACGATGTGAGCGCCGCGCAAGGCATCAAGGCCTGGGCGCGCGCGGCCCACGTCGCGACCACCGGCATCCTGCTGGACGACGGCGGCCTGCACGCCGAGCTGCCGCTGCTGCGTGCCGCCTCCGACATGCTGATCGTCGCGGCCGACCCCGATTATGTGACCGACATGCTGGTGCAACTGGGCGCGTAATAAAAAAAATATAAAACCAAGGAGACTTTCATGCATGACAAACTGATTCGGGGCCTGCTCGCCGCCGTCGTCATTGCCGCCGCGCCGCTGGCCTCGCGCGCGGCCGACATACCGCTGCGCGTGGGCGTGAGCAGCGCCAGCAGCGACATCGTGTTCTATGTGGCCGACAAGAAGGGCTACTTCAAGCAGGAGGGCCTGAGCGTCACCTTCACGCCCTTCGATTCGGCCGCCAAGATGGTCGCGCCGCTGGGCGCGGGGCAGCTCGACATCGGCGGCGGTTCGCCCTCGGCCGGTCTGTACAACGCGGTCGAACGCGGCATCGACATCAAGATCGTGGCCGACAAGGGCTCGACCCCGGCCGGCTATGGCTTCCAGCCGCTGCTGGTGCGCGCCGACCTGGTGGCCAGCGGCCGCTACAAGACGCTCAAGGATTTGAAGGGCATGAAGATCGCCGGCAGCGCGCCGGGCAGCGCCTCGACCTCGACCCTGAACGAAGCGCTGAAAAGCGCCGGCCTGAAAACCGGCGACGTCGAGCGCGTGTTCATGGCCTTTCCGCAGCACGTGGCCGCGCTGCAGAACAAGGCGGTCGATGCGGCGATGACGACCGAGCCGTCGGCCACGCGCGCGGTGCAAAGCGGCGCCGCGGTGCGCGTGCTGGGCGACGACGTGATCTACCCGAACCACCAGCTGGCCGTGCTGCTGTACGGCGGCGCCTTCATCAAGGACAAGCCGGACGCCGCCAAGCGTTTCATGCGCGCCTACCTGCGCGCGGCGCGCGACTACAACGATGGCCTCAAGGACGGCAAGATCGCCGGCCCCAACGCGGACGAGATCATCGCCATCCTGGTCGAGTACACCAACATCAAGGACCCCAAGGTCTACCGCGCGATCACCCCGCAGGGCACGAGTCCGGACGGCACCATCAACGTGGCCAGCCTGAAGACCGACCTGGCCTTCTTCAAGGAGCAGGGCCAGGTGAAGGGCAAGGTGACGGTGGACCAGGTGCTCGACCTGCGCTTCGCCGACGCCGCGCTGAAGGAACTCGGCCCGTACAAGCCGAGGGCTGGCAGATAAGGGAATGGGCACCCACAACGTCGGCGATAACGATAACAACGCAAGGGAGATATTACGATGACAAGCACGATATTGCCGCGCTGCTGCGCGGCCTTGCTGATGGCCACGGCCTGCATTGCGCAGGCCGCGGAGCCGGCGACGATCCGGGTCGGGCTGGCCGGGGCCAGCAGCGACGTCGGCTTTTTCATCGCCGACAAGAAGGGCTACTTCAAGCAGGAAGGGCTGAACGTCAGCTTCACGAATTTCGACTCCGGCGCCAAGATGGTGGCGCCGCTCGGCAACGGCCAGCTCGAAGTCGGCGCCGGCTCGCCGGCGGCCGGCCTGTACAACGCGATCGCGCGCGGCATCGACATCAAGATCGTGGCCGACAAGGGCTCGACCCCGGCCGGCTACGGTTATCAGCCTTTGCTGGTGCGTAAAGACCTGGTCGACAGCGGCCGCTACAAGACCCTGAAGGACCTCAAGGGCATGAAGATCGCGGGCAGCGCGACCGGCAGCGCCTCGACCTCGACCCTGAACGAAGCGCTGAAAA
>DASRXO010000489.1:0-2848 GCA_035654095.1 Telluria sp. | reverse complement strand
CAGGGCGCCATGCCGATGAAGGTCAGCGCGAAGAAGAACCACCACGCCTGCTCGCGGTGATGTTCCTTGAGGAAGAAGCGGTCCCAGTGTTCGTGGATGAAGAAGAAGTGCGGCTGCTCGGGGTTTTTCAGGCCGACCAGCACGAACCACGGCGCGGCGACGAGGGCGAACAGCAGCAGGCCCTTGAGCAGGTGCAGCCGGGTCCACAGCTTCCAGTCGCGCGTGGCCAGGGTGTAGACCACCAGCACGCCGCCCGGCAGCACGAAGCCGATCAGGCCCTTGGACAGCGTCGCCAGCGCCATACCGGCCCAGCACAGCAGCATCCAGTTGCGGCGTTCCCGGTCGGTGGCGCCGTCGCGCTGGGCGATCAGCAGCGCGCACAGGGCGATCGTCATCATGCCCGACAGGCCCATGTCGAGCGAATTGATCTGGCCGCAGGCGACCCAGAAGAAGCAGGAGCCGAGCACCAGCGCGGCGTAGAAGCCGATCCGGCCGCCGAACACGCGCACGCCGGCATAGGCCGTCAGCAGCACGCCGCCCAGGCCGCACAAGCCGGTCCACAGGCGCGCCTGCCAGTCGCCGAGGCCGAACAGGGTGAACGAGAGCGCGTTCATCCAGGTCTGCAGCGGCGGCTTTTCGAAGTACTTGATGCCGTTCAGGCGGGTGGTGATCCAGTCGCCGGTGGCGAACATCTCGCGCGCCATTTCGGCGTAGCGGCCTTCGTCGGGCGGCAACAGGGTGCGCCAGCCCAGCATGGCCAGCCAGACGAGGGTAAAGCCGATCAGCAAGCTCCAGACGAGGGATTTGTGCCGGTGGAGTTCGTTCATCGGCCGCCCTGCGCGGCGTCGACGATCAGGGCCAGGGTGACCTTGCGGCCTTCGCCCATCAGGATGTTGTAGGTGCGGCAGGCCGCCTTGCTGTCCATGCATTCGACCCCGATGTGGCGCGACGACAGCGCGCCGATCAGGCGTGGATGCACGAAGCGCTGGCGCGCGCCGGTGCCGAGGATCACGACGTCCGGCGCATCCTGGGCGATTTGCTCGAAATGCTGCTCCGCCAGCGCGTCGAAGGAGGTGACGGGCCAGGGCCGCGGCGCGGTTTCCGGCATCAGCAGCAGGCTGAAATCGAAGCGCTCGGCATTGATTTCGACCCCGCGGTCGTCGTAACCGGTCACGGTCTGGTATTGTTTAGTGCTGCTGGAATGAAGCTTCATCGACTTGTACGCTAGTGTGAGAGGCGAATTCCCGCGATTATGCCGCGAAAACCCGGCATTGTAACGTTTTTACCATGCAGGCGAGCCCGCCGCGGTTGATTAAATCGGGCGCTTTCGGCAGAATGGTATTTTTCGCACTGCAACATTTGCGCTTCACAGACTGGATTTATTTTGCGACCGATTCTGAAATCGAACAAGCTCGACGACGTGTGCTACGAAATCCGCGGTCCGGCTATGGAAAAAGCCCGGCAGATGGAGGAAGAAGGGCACAAGATCATCAAGCTTAACATCGGCAACCTGGCCGTGTTCGGTTTCGATCCGCCCGACGAGATCGTCCATGACATGATCGTCAACATGCACGGCGCCGCCGGCTACACCGATTCGAAAGGCATGTTCGCGCCGCGCAAGGCGGTCATGCACTACACCCAGGGCAAGCAGATCGCCGGCGTCGGCATCGACGATATCTACCTGGGCAACGGCGCCTCCGAGCTGATCGTGATGAGCATGAACGGCCTGCTCAACAACGGCGACGAAGTGCTGGTGCCGGCCCCCGACTACCCGCTGTGGACCGCGGCCGTGAGCCTGTCGGGCGGGAATCCGGTGCATTATGTATGCGACGAGCAGTCCGGCTGGTACCCCGACATCGCCGACATGCGGCGCAAGATCACGCCCAACACCAAGGCGATCGTGGTGATCAACCCGAACAACCCGACCGGCGCGCTGTATCCGCGCGAGGTGCTGCTCGAGATCGTCGAACTGGCGCGCCAGCACCAGCTGATCGTCTACGCCGACGAAATCTACGACAAGACCCTGTACGACGGCGAGCAGCATATCTCGATCGCCTCGCTGGCCGACGACGTGCTGTTCGTGACCCTGAACGGGCTGTCGAAGAATTACCGCTCCTGCGGCTACCGCGCGGGCTGGATGGTGGTGTCGGGCGAGAAGCGCCACGCCAAGGATTACATCGACGGCCTGAACATGCTGGCCTCGATGCGCCTGTGCGCGAATGCGCCGGGCCAGTTCGCGATCCAGACCGCGCTGGGCGGCCACCAGAGCATCGCCGAGCTGGTGGCGCCGGGCGGCCGGCTGGCGCGCCAGCGCGACCTCGCGCACAAACTGCTGACCGATATTCCGGGTGTGAGCTGCGTCAAGCCAAAAGCGGCGCTGTACATGTTCCCCCGCCTCGACCCCGCGATGTATCCGATCGCCGATGACCAGCAGTTCACCTGCGAGCTGCTGTCCGAGGAAAAAGTCCTGGTCGTCCAGGGCACAGGGTTCAACTGGATCGCGCCGGATCACTTCCGCCTCGTGTTCCTGCCGAATACCGACGACCTGACCGACGCCTGCGGCCGCATCGCGCGTTTCCTCGACGGCTACCGCCGGCGGCACGGACGCGGCTAACACCTCACCACAAAGAATTATGAAACCCATCAAAGTAGGCCTGCTAGGCATCGGCACCGTCGGCACGGGCACCTTCCAGGTCTTGAAGCGCAATCAGGAAGAAATCCGCCGCCGCGCCGGACGCGGCATCGAAATCACGATGGTCGCGGCGCGCAACACCGAGCGCGCCAGCGCGCTGACCAAGGGCGAATGTACGGTCGTCGGCGACGTCTTCACGGTGGTCGACAACCCCGA
>DASRXO010000488.1:0-2815 GCA_035654095.1 Telluria sp. | reverse complement strand
TTGGCCTGATGCGGCACGAACCAGTCGAGATCTTCGGCTGTATATCCAGTGTCTTTGAAGACATCCTTGATCACATCGGTGATCGCGCCGACCGCGAACTTGAAGACCTCTTTGCCTTCCATGCGCAGGTGCCCGACCGTGCCGGTCGAGGACGGGCCGCCGTCGACATAGAGCTTCTGCTTGTGCCGTCCGTCGGAGCGCAGATGCGCGGTCAGGATGCCGCGGTCGTCGCGCGTGCCCGGCTGCTCCTGCGCGTCCATCACGATCGCGCCGGCGCCGTCGCCGAACAGCACGCAGGTGCCGCGGTCTTCGAAATTGAGGATGCGCGAAAATACTTCGGCGCCGATCACCAGCACGTTCTTGTGAGCGCCCGACTTGATGAAGGCGTCGGCCACCGATACCGCGTAGACGAAGCCGCTGCACACGGCTTGCACGTCGAACGCGGCGCTGTTGTTGGTCATGCCGAGCTTGCGCTGGACGATGCAGGCGGTGCTCGGGAAGCTGCCGTAGAAATCCGGGGTCGAGCTGGCGACGATCACCAGGTCGATCTCTTCCGGCTTCTTGCCGGCCATTTCAAGCGCGTGGCGCGCGGCGTTGACCGCGAGGTCCGACGCATGCTGGTCGACCGCCGCGTAGTGGCGCGCGGAAATGCCGCTGCGCGAATAGATCCACTCGTCCGAGGTCTCGATGCCTTTGGCGGCCAGTTGCGCCGTGATGTCGGCATTGCTCACGCGCTGTTTCGGCAGGTAGCTGCCGGTGCCGATAATTTTGCTGTACAAGGTCATTGCTGCCGTCCTGCTGAAATGGTTGGCCCTGGCGCTTCCGGGTCAGGCGTGCGTGGCATCAGCTCGGCGATCATCGTCGAGAGCTGCTCTTGCACATTATATTTTGCCGCATCGAACGAGCGTTTGATCGCCCACTCAAACGAGTAAGAATCCGCACCGCCGTGGCTTTTGAACACGAGTCCGCGCAAGCCGAGCAGGCCGGCGCCGTTGTAGCGCGAGGGATTCATGCGGTTGGAAAAGTTCTTGATGGCGCCGCCGGCGATCAGCGCACCGAGCATGGTGAAGATGTTGCGCTTGAACTCGGCGGTCAGGGTGCTCTTGAAGAAGCGCGCCAGGCCCTCGATCGCCTTGAGGGTCACGTTGCCGACGAAGCCGTCGCAGACCACGATGTCGACCGTGCCCTTGAAGATATCGTTGCCCTCGACATTGCCGTGGAAATTGAGCACGCCGCGTTCGTGGTCGGCGCGCAGCAGCTTGCCGGTGGCCTTCACCACTTCGTTGCCCTTGATCTCTTCGTGGCCGACGTTCAGCAGGCCGATCGACGGCCGCTTGTTGCCTTCCATCGCCGAGAACAGCACCGCGCCCATGATCGCGAACTGGTGCAGGTGGTGCGGCTCGCAATCGACGTTCGCGCCCAGGTCCAGCATATAGGTCGGGCCGTCGTTCTGGTTCGGCATGATCGAGCAGATGGCGGGGCGATCGACCCCGGCCATGGTCTTGAGCACATAGCGCGAGACCGCCATCAGGGCGCCCGTGTTGCCGGCCGAAACGCAGGCCTGGGCCTTGCCGTCCTTCACCAGCTCGATCGCCACCCGCATCGAAGAATCCTTCTTGCGGCGCAAGGCCACCTCGAGCGGATCGTCCATCGTCACGACCTCGGTCGCATGCACGATCGACAGGCGCGGATGGCCCTCGGCCTTGTGCCTCTTGAGTTCGGCGTGCAGCTCGGGCTCGAGGCCGACCAGGATCAGCTCGGCTTCGGGCTCGCGCGCGGCAAATGAAATGGCCGCGGGAATGGTGACCGAGGGGCCGTGGTCTCCGCCCATGCAGTCAATGGATATTTTTATTGTCATTTGTTGGGTTCGTACCGCGGCTCACGCTGGGCTGGCGGCAGGATGCGATCTGTGCGTGGGCGAGCGCCAGTCAGAGTCAGCGACATTCAAAATGACGGTGTGCAAAGATTTGCAGCCGAGGACAAAGAAAAAGCGGCGCGACGCAGGAAAAATACGTTGCACCGCTTTCATCTTACTCAAAAAAATAAGACGTCGATTACTCGTCGTTCTTGGTCTTGAGGACTTTGCGACCACGGTAAAAGCCGTTCGGGCTGATGTGGTGACGCAGGTGGGTTTCACCGGTCGTTGGTTCGATACCCAGTTGCGGCGCGACCAGGAAGTCGTGCGAGCGGTGCATACCGCGCTTGGATGGGGACTTCTTATTCTGTTGAACTGCCATGATGACTCCTAATACATAAGTTCTAAAATTCTAACACATTCGACCGGCACATACATGCGAATCGAGTATCCCAGCGGCAAATATTTCTTGCCGACATGTTTAACGCTGTCCTACTTGTACTACCAAAACCATACTCGACTACACACGCTTGACACGTTCTTGACTGACTGCTTATTCGGGTCTCAGGGTTTTCAGGCCCGCAAACGGCGACGGCTTCTCGTTGTTGAGCAGGTCGAGCAGTTTGGCATCCGGGCACGCCTCGTGTTTCGGGGACTGCGGCAGCGCCAGCAGCGCCTCATCTTCGATCAGCGCGCGGAGGTCGCAGCTGCGGCTGCCGACGATCACGTCGATGCTCTCGTCGTCCAGGATCGCTTCGATCTGGTCGGCATCCTCGTCGTCCTTGCCCAGCACCAGCAGGGTGGACGAGTCCATCTCATGCGCAAACGGGGTCAGGCAACGCTGGCAGGTCAGTTGCACCGTGCCGGCCACCGACAGCCGCATCTGCGGATAAGCCTGCTTGCTGACGCCGCCCTCGACCGACCAGCGAATCTGGCCCGACGTGTCGGCGCAATCCTTGC
>DASRXO010000487.1:0-5758 GCA_035654095.1 Telluria sp. | reverse complement strand
CTGCGCCGGCCATCTCGAGCACGAGAACCGCCACGTGCATCCGGCGATGGAGGCGCGCCTGCCCGGTTCGGCCAAGGTCGCCGCGGGCGAGCACGAGCACCACGCCAGCGCCTGCCGCAAGATCGTGGCGCTGGCCGCGGTAGCCGAACAGTCGCGCGCCGCCGACCGCGAGGCGCTGGTGGCGCGCCTGTACCGCGAGGTCGCGCTGTTCCTGGCCGATAACCTGGTCCACATGCACATGGAGGAAACCGACAACAACACCATCCTCTGGGCGACCCATACCGACGACGAACTGGTCGCGATCGAGCAGGCCATCGTGGCCTCGCTGAGCGCACAAGAAAAAGCCATGAGCATGCGCTGGATGATCCCGGCGCTGCGCCCGCACGAGCGGGTCGCGTTGCTCGAGACCGTGCGCCGCAGCGCGCCGCCGCAGGCCTTCGAGGCGATCATGGAAGGCCTCAAGCCGCTGCTGCTGGCGACCGACTGGAGCAAGTTGATGGCGGGGCTGAAGCGCGGCCCGCGGCTGGCCGCCTAGATCGGCTTCAGGCGTCGGCCAGCTGCAGCGGGCGGTCGGCGCACAGGCGGAAGCGCCCGCGCCCGGTCTTTTCGATGTGCACGCCGGCCTTGCGCTCGTCGAGCCGGCGGCTTAACAGCAGCAGCCGGCCTTCGAGGTTGTCGCTGATGTCGGGCAGGCGGATGCGCGGGTCGAGCCGCAGTTCGCGGTTGGTGAATTCGGTGCGGCCCTTCTCGGCGAAGTCGCGCGCCAGCACCGCGAAGATCGACCCGGCCACGCCCTTGATCAGGTAGTCGTCGCCGAGGAACACGCTGTCGTTCTCGGGGAAGTGGCGCACCAGCAGCGGCTCGCCAGCGGCCGCCGGCGCCAGCGTGATCGCGTCCGGCAGCGCGATGTCGTCGTCCAGCGTGCGCAGGATGTCGATCGACAGCGCCAGCTGGGCGCCGAGCGCCACCAGCATGTCTTCGTCGTCGTACGAGAAGCGCAGCTCGAGCGGACTCTCGACATACAGTACGCCGATCATGCGCGGCCCGGCCAGCAGCGGCACCGCCAGCTGGCTGCGCGAGCCGGCCAGGCCGGGGAAGGGGATCTCGCTGCCCGCCTCGCCGGGCGCCGCATTGTCGCGGATCGCGCGGTTATAGCCGTATTCCGACACCATATGGCTGATCCGGATCGGCGTGCGCTCGCGCGCGGCCACCCCGATCACGCCCTCGCCGAAGCGGATTTCGGAGCCGATGCCGGAGGCGTCGTAACCGAGGCTGGCCACGGTGTACAGGCGGCCCTCGTTACCGTCGTACAGCAGCACCATCGCGTGGCCGATATCGAGTTCGGTCTCGAGCGCGGCCAGCGTCTCGGTCAGCAGCAGGTCGAGGTCGTACTTGTGGCGGATCCGCTCCGACACCGCGCGCAGCGCCGCCAGCCGGTTGCGGCAGGCCGGCGGCGCGCCGATGGTTTCGCCCGGCACCTGTTCGATGCCGGTGACGCGGTAGACGTCGGCGCCGAGCAGGCGGAACACGCCCTCCATGCCGACGTGCGAGGCGATCCCGGCCAGCCTGGCCTTCATGCTCTCGAACAGCGGGCCGGCGCTCTCGGTACGCCGGTATTCGATCGCCAGCCGGTAATGGGCGGCGGTCAGCGGGTCGATCACGGCCAACACGGCGCGCGGATTGGCCAGGATGTTCTGGCGCGTCTTGTTTAAGAACTGGTAGGTCAGCGCCACGTGCTCGCCGTCGATGAACTGCACGTGCGACAGATGGGAGACGTTCGGCACGCCGTCCGCGCCGGCGGTCGACATGATGCCCGGGATGACGCCTTCGAAGCAGGCGCGGATCGCGTCGAGCGTGAGCGTCATGCGCCGGCCTTCAGGGCTCGGCCGGCGTCGGCGCCCGGTGTTTGCGAGAAGGCGGCGCAGGGCGTGAAGCACAGGGCCACGATGTCGCTGTCGGGGCAGGCCAGCAAGGCGCGCACCAGCGCCGGCGCGAAGCCGAGCGGACGCAGTTCTTCGACCAGGCCGTCGCGGTAGCGCGCCACCGTGGCCAGGTCGCCCGGCACCGGCGCCTCGACCGCGGCGCCTTGGCCCTTCAGCTGCACGGTGCGGTGGGTGGACGGTTCGCTGAATACCGCGGCCAGCGCGCCGCCCTGTTCGAGATGGGCGATCACCGCCGCGGCCTGGCGCGCCGAGACCAGCAGCCGCACCGTGCGGCGGTCGGCCGAGATGCGGCAGCCGACCGCGCGCGCCACGCTCGGCTGCAGGTCGGTCCCGCAGGAACCGACGTTGAGCGAGATCCCGCGCTGCATGAAAGCGGCTTGGTCGACGTCGAACAGGGGCGCGAGGGTGGTCTGCATCGGCTTATGATACTACCAGCCGGGCTCACATGGTCATGAACATCGCCACCACCGCCACCAGCATGATCGCCACGCCGAACCAGCCGATGATGGTGTGGCGGCGGGTCAGCGTGTAGTCGCCCATGATCTTCTGGTTATGCGCCAGCATCATCATCACGGTCATGATCGGCACCGCGATCACGCCGTTGATCTGGGCCGACAGCACCAGCGCCTTGATCGGGTCGATCGGCGCGAAGTTGAGCAGCATGCCGCCGATGGTCGCCAGCGCGATGATGCCGTAGAACTCCTGGGCCTCGACCGCCTTCAGGTCCAGCCCATTGCGCCACTTGAAGCTCTCGGTGACGGCGTAGGCGGCCGAGCCGGCCAGCACCGGCACCGCCAGCATGCCGGTGCCGATGATCCCCAGCGCGAACAGGATGAAGGCGAATTCGCCGGCCAGCGGGCGCAGCGCCTCGGCCGCCTGGGCCGAGGTCTGGATGCTGGTGATGCCGTGCGCCCCCAGCGTCACCGCGGTGGTCAGCATGATGAAGTAGGCGACCAGATTGGAAAAGCCCATGCCGATGAAGGTGTCGGTCTTGATCCGGCGCAGCTGGCGCCTGGCGTCCTGCGGCTTGCTGCGCAGCGCGC
Organism: Telluria sp.; assembly: GCA_035654095.1. Taxonomy (GTDB): domain Bacteria; phylum Pseudomonadota; class Gammaproteobacteria; order Burkholderiales; family Burkholderiaceae_D; genus Telluria_A. The sequence continues at coordinate 2,772 of DASRXO010000487.1, read as the reverse complement.
GGGTGTGTTGGTCGGCGCGGATCTCCTCGACTTCCTGCGAGGCCTGCCAGAAGAACAGGTAGGGGCTGATGGTGGTGCCGAAGATCGCGACCACCAGCCCGACCGAGTCGCGCGTGAAGCTGAAGTGCGGCCAGACGGTGCGCTTGAGCACCTCGATCCACGGCATCTTGACCATGAACACCGTGGCCACGTACGCCAGCAGGCCGAGGGTCAGCCACTTCAGGTAGCGCACATAGCTGGTGTAGGGGAGCACGATCTGCAGCGACAGGCACAGCACGCCGAAGCCGAGCGAGTACAGGTGCGGCGAACCGGCCCCCATCACCAGGTGCATGGCCTCGCCCATGGCCGCGATGTCGGCCGCGATGTTGATCACGTTGGCCGCCAGCAGCAGGATCACGATCGCGTACAGCAGCCATGGCGAATAGGCGCGCCGGATGTTCGCGGCCAGCCCGCGCCCGGTCACGCGCCCGATGCGCGCCGACACCAGCTGGATGCCGACCATGAACGGATAGGTCAGCACCAGCGTCCACAGGGTATTGAAGCCGAATTGGGCGCCGGCCTGCGAATAGGTGGCGATGCCGGAGGGGTCGTCGTCCGCCGCGCCGGTAATCAGGCCGGGGCCCAGGGCTTTGAGGGTGGCGTTGTCGGTGAGGCGGCTAATAAATGTCATGGGTGGCCTGCGCAAAACGGCGCGGGCCACACCGGGAGGTGCGGTCAGCGCGCGGGACGAATCGGGGGTAAGGGACTGTTCATTTGGCGCGCAGTGTAACACGCCGAACACATGCTGCTGTGTTCGGCGGGTAACAGAGTGAAACAGGAATCAGGCCAGGCCGGCAAACACCGTGCGCGCGGCGGCGATGGTGGCCTCGATCACCGCGTCGTCGTGCCGGGCCGAGACGAAGCCCGCTTCGAACGCGGCCGGCGCGAAGTACACGCCCTGGTCCAGCATGCCGTGGAAGAAGGCGTTGAATTTGCTTTTATCGGCGGCCATCATCTCGGCATACGAACGCGGCACGCTGGCGCTGAAGTAGATGCCGAACATGCCTCCCACCGAGTCGGCGCAGAAGGTCACGCCGGCTTCGCGGGCGGCGGCGGCCAGGCCGGCCGCCAGCTTCGCGGTCTGCGCCGTCAGCCGTTCGTAGAAGCCGGGCTGCTGCACCAGCTTGAGGGTGGTCATGCCGGCCGCCACCGCCACCGGGTTGCCGGACAGGGTACCGGCCTGGTACACCGCGCCGGTCGGCGCCATGTTGTGCATCAGCTCCGCGCGCCCGCCGAAGGCCGCCACCGGCATGCCGCCGCCGATCACCTTGCCCAGCGCGGTCAGGTCGGGCACGATGTCGTACAGCGCCTGGGCGCCGCCCAGCCCGACCCGGAAGCCGCACATCACTTCGTCGAAGATCAGCACCGCGCCGTGGCGGGTGCACAGCGCGCGCATGGTGCGCAGGAATTCGGGACTGGCCCTGATCAGGTTCATATTGCCGGCCACCGGCTCCACGATCACGCAGGCGATGGTGTCGCCCATGGTGTCGAACGCGTCTTCGAGCTGGGCCACGTTGTTATAGTCGAGCACCAGGGTGTGCTTGACGAAGTCCTCCGGCACCCCGGCCGAGGTCGGGTTGCCGAAGGTGAGCAGGCCGCTGCCGGCTTTCACCAGCAGCGAGTCGGCGTGGCCGTGGTAGCAGCCTTCGAACTTGACGATCTTGTCGCGCCCGGTGGCGCCGCGCGCCAGCCGCAGCGCGCTCATGGTCGCCTCGGTGCCCGACGAGACCAGCCGCAGCTGCTCGATGGACGGCATCAGCCGGCAGATTTCCTCGGCCATCTCGACCTCGCCCTCGGTCGGCGCGCCGAACGACAGGCCGCGTGCGGCCGCCTCCTGCACCGCCTTCACCACCTCGGGATGGGCGTGGCCGACGATCGCCGGACCCCAGGAGCCGATGTAGTCGATATAGCGCTTGCCGTCGGCGTCCCAGAAATAGGGACCTTCGGCGCGCGTGATGAAGCGCGGCGTGCCGCCCACCGAGCGGAAGGCGCGCACCGGCGAATTGACGCCGCCCGGCGTGGTCTGCTGGGCGCGCGCGAACAGCGCCTCGTTGGTGGGGCCGGCGGCCGACAGCTGCTCGTGGGTCTGGTGGATGGTCATGGATTGCTCGTGGGTGGAATGGGGATCGCCTGGAAAAACTTGTTGGGTACCAGCTTGCCCATGCCGAAGCGCTGGGCGTGGGCCAGCGCGCCGGCGGTGAATTCCTGGGCCGCCTGGATCGCTTCCACCGCCTCGCCCTGGTGCGCCATGTAGGCCGCCAGCGCCGCCGAGATGGTGCTGCCGGCGCCGGTGAACGGGCCGGGCAGGTGCTGCCAGCTGAAGCTGCCGATCTCGCCGTCGGCGTCGAACAGGGTGTTCGACAGGGTCGCGCCGGCGCCTTTGCCGCTGGCGCCGGTGCCGGTCACCAGCACGAACTCGCAGCCCATGCCGGTCAGTTCGGCCACGTCGGCCGCCAGCATGCCCTCGCTGCCGCCTTCGCGCCAGGTCTCGGCCATGCGCGCCAGCTCGACCTGCGACAGCAGCAGCACGGTGCTCTGCGGCACCAGGATCTGGCGGATCGCCATCAGCATGTCGTCGTCGGCCAGGCCCGAATCGGGCAGGCTGGACAGGAAGGGATCGAGGATCAGCGGCACGTCCGGATAGTCGGACACGATCTCGGCGATCGCCGAGGCCTGCTCGATGCTGGCCAGCGCGCCGACCTTGAACGCGGCCACCGGCATGTCCTCGAGCAC
>DASRXO010000486.1:0-6949 GCA_035654095.1 Telluria sp. | reverse complement strand
CCAGTTTTTTATCGACCTGTTCGGCAACGCCCAAGGCTGGCTGTTCGAATCCATCATCCAACCGTTTATCTTCGTCGCCGGGCTCGGCGAATACACCGAGGAAGCCTTCGAAGGCACCGAATGGTTCTTGACCGGCATGTGCGAACTGGCCGCGCTGTACGTGATCCTGCGTCCGCTCGAGGCGCTGATCCCGGTGCATGTAGTGGCCGACACGCGTGCGCGCTGGAACGATTTCGTCTACACCCTGGTGCACCGGCTCGGCCTGTTTTCGATCGCGATTTTCTTCACGCTCGACCCGCTGATGGACCGCGTCGCCGGTGCGCTGCGGATGGATGGCGTGCACCCGTTCAATCTCGAAGCGCTGTTGCCGCAGATGAGCCCGGTCGTCAGCTTCCTGCTGTACCTGGTCGTGCTCGATTTCTTCGATTACTGGTACCACCGGCTGCAGCACGGCATCAACTGGTGGTGGGGCCTGCACAGCCTGCACCACAGCCAGCGGGACATGAACCTGTGGAGCGACAACCGCAACCACCTGCTCGACGACCTGCTGCGCGACATCTACATGGCCGTGATCGCGCTGGCGATCGGCGTGCCGCCCGGCCAGTACATCTTGCTGGTGTCGGTCTCGCGCGCCTTGCAAAGTCTGCAGCATGCGAATGTGCGCATCCATTTCGGCAAGGTCGGCGAATGGCTGCTGGTGTCGCCGCGCTTCCACCGCACGCACCACGCGATCGGCCTCGGGCATGAATCGCGCGGCCAGGGCTCGCTGGGCGGCTGTAATTTCGGCGTGCTGCTGCCGGTCTGGGACATCCTGTTCCGCAGCGCGAATTTCGCGCCACGTTTCGAGCTCACCGGCGTGCGCGACCAGCTGCCGCGCCAGGACGCCAGCGGCGCCACCATCCCCGGCCGCAACTACGGGCGCGGCTTCTGGCAACAGCAGTGGCTGGGCCTGAAACGCATGGTCGGATACCTGCGCGGAGGCGCGACCTGATGCGGGCGCTGGCGACCGCCTACGGCCGCGCCCTGCTGTCCCAGTTGAACGGCAGGATGCTGCTGCTGTCGGTGATCCCGTTCATCTTGTCGGTGGCGCTGTGGGGCGCGGTGATGTACGTCGGCCTGCAGCCGCTGGTCGATTATGTGCACCGCAGCTTCCTCGAGCACGGCTGGTTCGAGACCAGCGGCAGCCTGCTGGCGCGCTTCGGCCTGGGCATGCTGCATACCGTGATGCCGCCGCTGATCGCCATGCTCCTGCTGCTGCCGCTGATGATCGTGAGCGCGCTGCTGTTCATGGGCATCGCGGCGATGCCGGCCATCGCGCGCCACGTCAGCCGGCGCCGCTTTCCCGAACTCGAACGCAAGCGCGGCGGCAGCCTGGGCGGCAGCATCGCGATCAACCTCGGCTCGGTGCTGCTGTTCGCCGTGCTGTGGCTGCTGACCTTGCCGCTGTACCTGGTGCCGCCGCTGGCGCTGGCCGCGCAGGTGCTGCTGTGGGGCTGGCTGACCGCGCGCGTGATGAGTTACGACGCGCTGGCCGAGCATGCCAGCGCCGACGAGCGCGCCGCCATCGCGCAGCGCCACCGCTGGCCGCTGATGCTGATCGGGATGGCCTCGGGCGCGGCCGGCGCCTTGCCCGGCATCGCCTGGATCGGCGGCGCGGTGATCTCGGTGGTGCTGTTTCCCTTCCTCGCGATGCTCTCGCTCTGGCTGTACGTGCTGATCTTCATCTTCACCGGCCTGTGGTTCCAGTACTACTGCCTGCAGGCGCTGGCCGACCTGCGCGCGGCCGGTCCCTGAGCGCGTTGCGTGGCACACTGCTGGCTCACTTGCGAAAGGCGCACATGGCAATCGGTCTGATCATCATCGGCGACGAAATCCTGTCCGGCAAGCGGCGCGACGCCCATTTCCCGAAAGTGGTCGAACTGCTGGCCGAACGCGGCCTGCAACTGGCCTGGGCCGAGTATCTGGGCGACGATCCGGCGCGCATCACGGCCAGCTTGAAGCGCAGCATGGCCGGCGAGGACATCGTGTTTTCCTGCGGCGGCATCGGCGCCACGCCGGACGACCACACGCGCCAGTGCGCCGCGGCGGCGCTGGGCCGGCCGCTGCTGCTCCATCCCGAGGGCAAGCTGCTGATCGAACAACGCACGCGCGAGATGGCGGCCGAAGCGGGCAAGGTGGCCGACCTGGCCGCGCCCGACAACCGCCAGCGCTTGAAGATGGTCGAGTTCCCGGCCGGCGCCGCACTGATCCCCAACCCCTACAACAAGATCGCCGGCTTCAGCGTCGGCCATCACCATTTCGTGCCCGGTTTTCCGGTCATGGCCTGGCCGATGATCGCCTGGGTGCTCGACACCCATTACCGCGCCTTGTTCAACCGCGTGGCGCGCGCCGAGCGGGCGGTGCTGGTCTACGAAGCGGCCGAATCCACCCTGACGCCGCTGATGGAAACGCTCGAAGCGCGCTATCCCGATATCAAAGTGTTCAGCCTGCCGACGGTGGGCGATGCCCAGACCCGGCGCCACATCGAACTCGGCGTCAAAGGCGAGCCCGGCCAGGTGGCGGCGGCCTTCGCCGCGCTGTGCGCCGAACTCGATCGCATGGGCTGCGAATACCATCCCGCCTAAGCGAACCCAGCCGTTGTTTTTTTGCGAAAAAAATCGGCCAGATCGATTTTTCTTGAACAGTGCTACGTGTCCGGCACGTTGATGTGGTGGAATGGTAGACAGGCGCGCAGGCTGATCTTGAGTGGGATTTTCCTGCCGCGCGCGAAACTAAACACGGCCTCTATCACTCGAAGAAACCAGATGCAGATGGCGAAGGTTGATGCGGGAATAGCAGGTTTGATTGATCCACACCGGTTGAGCCATCATGGAAAGTAATCGTCGATTTCGACGGCCCCGCATCGTCGTTCGCGCCGTGCGCAAATTGCGCGCACGCGCCGCGTCGATCAACAGCAATCGGGCGCGCAGCGGGCCCGCCCAGGCAGTCGCGGCGCCCACGCCCGACTTGCATTATCCACATCCCCATTTGTCGCTGGTGACCGAGCCGCCGCCGGATGCCGGCGCCGCCGCGCCCGCGCCGGCCAGGCGCAAGCGGCGCATCGCGCCCTCGCTGCTGCTGCTGTTGTTGATGCTGCTGTCGGTCTTCGTCTGGTGGCTGCTGCAGGAAATCCGCACCTCGTCGCTGCAGGCCCAGTTCTTTGCCAATATGGCCAGGAAGGTGTCCTACAAGGTCGGGCCGGGACCCAGCAACGCGATCCGCTTCCCGTCCGACAGCCCCTACGACGAGCGGCTCGGCTACGCCAACCTGCCCGATTACCTGAGCAAGCTGAAAGCGCGCGACTACGAGATCGCGGCCCAGGCGCGGTTCTCGCCCAAGATGATCGAGCTGGCCGACCTCGGCCTGTTCGCCACCTACCGCGAAAAGACCAAGACCGGCCTGGCGATCCTCGATTGCCGCATGCAGCCGCTGTTCACCGCGCGCTACCCGGAACGCTACTACGAGAAGTTCGACGCGGCGCCGGCGCTGCTGGTCAAGAGCCTGCTGTACATCGAAAACCGCGAGCTGCTCGACCCGACTTATCCGAAGCGCAATCCCGCGGTCGAGTGGGACCGCTTCAGCAAGGCGGTGTTCGACAAGTCGGTGCACGCGGTGGCCGGCGGCGACAAGCGGGTGGCCGGCGGCAGCACGCTGGCGACCCAGATCGAAAAATACCGTCACTCGGCGGAAGGGCGCACCAGCTCGATGTCGGACAAGCTGCGCCAGATGGTCTCGGCCACCTTGCGCGCCTACCAGGGCGGCGAGGACACCACGCTGGCGCGGCGCCAGATCGTGGTCGATTATCTCAACACGGTGCCGCTGTCGGCCAAGGTCGGCTACGGCGAAGTGAACGGCATCGGCGACGGCATGTGGGCCTGGTACGGGCGCGACTTCGCCGACCTCAATCGCGAACTGAAGGGCAAGCTCGATACCCCGCACGCGGTGCTCACCTACAAGGAAGCGCTGAGCCTGATGATCGCCCAGCGCCGTCCGGCCCACTATTTGGGCGCCGGCGCCGACGACCTCGAAGAGCTGACCAATACCCACCTGCGGGTGCTGGCCGCGGCCGGCGTGATCACGCCGCAGCTGCGCGACGCCGCGCTGAAGATCCGGCTGCATCCCTCGCAGGCCAGCGGCCTGGTGGCGCAGCCGGCCAACAGCTTCGTCGCGCGCAAGGCCTCGAACGCGGTGCGCACCCACCTGGCCGGGCTGCTGGGCGACTCGCGCCTGTACAACCTCGACCGGCTCGACCTGACCGTGGTCAGCACCCTCAACGCCGATGCCCAGAAAGCGGTGACCGCGGCGCTGCGCGAGCTGCGCGACGGCGAAGCGGCCAAGGCCGCGGGCCTGACCGGCAAGGGCATGCTGGGCAACGGCGATCCGGCGAACGTGGTCTACAGCTTCACGCTGATGGAGCGCGGCGAGCAGGCCAACTTCCTGCGCGTGCAGACCGACAATTACGACCAGCCGCTCGACATCAACGAAGGCGCCAAGCTCGACCTCGGTTCGACCGCCAAGCTGCGCACCCTGACCACCTACCTCGACATCATGGACCAGTTGCACCAGCGCTACGCGGGCATGGATGGGGCGGTGCTGCGCAAGGTGGCGGTCGATCCGAAAGACCGGCTGTCGGCCTGGGCGATCGAGTACTTCCAGGGCCTCAAGCCGGACGCCGACCGCGGCCTGCCGGCGATGCTGGCGGCGGCCATGGAGCGCAAGTATTCGGGCAATCCGGGCGAGGGCTTCTTCACCGGCGGCGGGCTGCACCACTTCGGCAATTTCAGCAAGCTCGACGACAAGAAGATCCTGACCGTGCGCGAGGCGCTGCGCAATTCGACCAACCTGGTGTTCGTGCGCCTGATGCGCGACGTGGTGCGCTACTACATGTTCCAGCTGCCGGGCTCCTCGGCCGCGCTGCTGGCCGACGCCGACGATCCGCGCCGCGCCGAGTACCTGAGCCGCTTCGCCGACCGCGAGGGGCGCGAATTCCTGGGCCGCTTCTTCAACAAGTACAAGGGCAAGAGCGCGGCCGAGGCCGAGAAGATCCTGCTGTCGAGCATGCGCCCGACCCCGGTGCGCCTGGCGAATGTGCACCGCACGATCGCGCCCAACGCCACGCTCGACCAGTTCAGCGCCTTCCTCGGCGAGAACCTGGTGTCGAAGAACGAGGTGCCGGCCGAGCGCATCGCCCGCATGTACGAGCAGTACTCGCCGGCGAATATGTCGCTGGCCGACCGCGGCTACCTGGCGAATGTGCACCCGCTCGAACTGTGGGTGGTCGGCTACCTGCGCGCCCATCCGGGCGCGGGCTGGACCGAGGTCGCCAACGCCAGCACCAAGGAGCGCCAGGAAGTGTATGCCTGGCTGTTCAACACCCACCGCAAGCATGCGCAGGACAAGCGCATCGGCGGCCTGATCGAGGTCGAGGCCTTCCTCAAGATCCACGCCCAGTGGAAGAAGATGGGTTACCCGTTCGACTCGCTGGTGCCCTCGTATGCGACCACGCTGGGCGCCTCGGCCGACCGGCCGGCCGCGCTGGCCGAGCTGATGGGCATCATCGTCAACGGCGGCCTGCGCAAGCCGACGCAGCGCATCGAGTCGCTGCACTTCGCCCAGGGCACGCCGTACGAGACCCTGGTCAAGCACGCCAAGGCCGCCGCGCCCGAACGCGTGCTGGCGCCGGAAGTGGCGCGCGCGGTGGCCGACGCGATCCGCGAGGTGGTGTCGGACGGCACCGCCAAGCGCGCCAAGGCCGCCTTCGTGCAGGCCGACGGCAGCATCATCGCGGTGGGCGGCAAGACCGGCACCGGCGACCAGCGCTTCGACGTATATGGCGCGGGCGGGCGGCTGATTGAATCGCGCTTCGTGAACCGCTCGGCGACCTTCGTGTTCAACATCGGCGAGCGTTTCTTCGGCAGCATGACGGCCTATGTGCACGGGCCGCAGGCGGCCGACTACGACTTCACCAGCGCCTTGCCGGTGCAGTTGCTGGTGACGCTGGCGCCGACCCTGATGCCGATGATCGAACCGCAGCAACAGCAGCAGGGGGCTGCGGCCGCCGCCGTGCAGCAGTGCTCGAAATAGCCGTCGTTGCCGCGAAAGCGGGAACGCTTACTCAGCATGGGTTCCCGCTTTCGCGGGAACGACGTAGCTCTCGCGAATACCTGCGAACGTGAGGCGGCTGCAAGTTGCGCTTGCATAGTGGATGGATTGTTGGCATCTTACCCATCCATGAAACCATCGCACCTCATGACCAAGATCCGGAAGTTCACGTCTTTCTCGCTGCGCGACCTGATCGCCGCGGCCGGCCCCACCGTGCTGCTGATCGCCGCCCTGTGCGCGGTGGCCTACGTGGTGGTCGACCCGGCCCCGCCGCGCCACGTCACGCTGGCCACCGGCCAGGAGAACAGCGCCTACGAAGAGTTCGGCAAAAAATATGCGGCCGCGTTGGCGCGCCGGGGCATCGACGTCAAGCTCCAGCGTTCGCTCGGCTCGCAAGAGAATTTGCAGCTGCTCAACGAGGGCAAGGTCGACATCGCCTTCGTGCAAAGCGGCTCGACCCAGCAGGCCGAGGCCAGGCGCAAGGGGCTGGAGTCGCTCGGCAGCCTGTTCACCGAGCCGGTCTGGCTGTTCCTGCGCGACAGCAGCAAGGTCAGCCAGGTGACCCAGCTGAAAGGCCTGAAGATCAACCTTGGCCCGGAAGGCACCGGCGTGCCCAAGCTGTTCCGCCAGGTGCTGGCGGTGAACGGCGTCGAGCCGGGCGACCTCACCCTCGGCGCGCTGGAAAACACGCCGGCCACGGTGGAGTTGCTCGAAGGCCGCATCGACGGCCTGGTGTTCAGCTCGGCGCCGGACGCGCTGATGGTGCAGATGCTGCTGCAAACGCCGGGCATCGTGCTGTTCGACTTCG
>DASRXO010000485.1:0-3761 GCA_035654095.1 Telluria sp. | reverse complement strand
ACCAATGGCATGGAAATTCTGGAAGCGGCGCTGGCTGGTGGCGCCAAGGGTGTGGATGGCGAGACTGCCTTCAAGCTGCACGACACCTACGGCTTCCCGCTCGACCTGACCGCCGACATCTGCCGCGAACGCGGCGTGACGCTCGATGAAGCGGGCTTCAACGCCGCGATGGAACAGCAAAAGAAGACCGCGCGCGCGGCCGGCAAGTTCAAGATGGCGGCCGGCGTCGAGTACTCGGGCGAGAAGACCAAGTTCGTCGGCTACGACAAGCTGGCCAACAACGGCAAGGTGATCGCGCTGTACGCCGACGGCGTCGCGGTGCAGGAACTGAAGGCCGGCCAGCAGGGTATCGTGGTGCTCGACACCACGCCGTTCTACGCCGAATCCGGCGGCCAGGTGGGCGACCAGGGCGTGATCGAGAGCGCCGCCGCCCGCTTCGAGGTGGAAGACACGCTGAAGATCCAGGCCGATGTGTTCGGCCACCACGGTGTCCTCGCCTCCGGTTCGCTGAAGGTGGGCGATGCGGTCGATGCGCAGGTCGACGAGAGCAAGCGCGCGCGCACCATCCGCAACCACTCGGCCACGCACCTGATGCACAAGGCGCTGCGCGAAGTGTTGGGCGGCCACGTGGCGCAAAAGGGTTCGCTGGTCGATCCGGACAAGACCCGTTTCGACTTCAGCCACAACGCGCCGCTGACGGCCGATGAAATCGTGAAGGTCGAGACGATCGTGAACCGCGAGATCCTCGAGAACCACGCGACCCGCGCCCAGAACATGTCGTTCGACGACGCGGTCAAGCACGGCGCGATGGCGCTGTTCGGCGAGAAGTATGGCGACGAGGTGCGGGTGCTCGACATCGGCTCGTCGAAAGAGCTGTGCGGCGGCGTCCACGTCGGCCGCACCGGCGACATCGGCCTGTTCAAGATTATCGGCGAAGGCGGCGTCGCGGCCGGCATCCGCCGCGTCGAGGCGGTGACCGGCGAGGGCGCGCTGGCGCTGGTGCAGTCGCTCAATCGCCGCCTGCTCGAAGCGGCCGGCGCGCTGAAGACCAATCCGGACGAACTGAGCACCCGCATCGCGCAGGTGCAGGACCAGGTCAAGTCGCTGGAGAAGGAATTGGCCGCCCTGAAGTCGAAGCTGGCCGCAGGGCAGGGCGACGAACTGGCGACCCAGGCGGTGGACGTGAACGGCATCAAGGTGCTGGCCGCGACCCTCGACGGCGCCGACGTCGCGCGCCTGCGCGAGACCATGGACAAGCTGAAGGACAAGCTGAAAACCGCCGCCATCGTGTTGGCCAGCGTGGCCGACGGCAAAGTGAGCCTGATCGCGGGCGTGACGGCGGACGCCACCTCCAAGGTGAAGGCCGGCGAGCTGGTGAACTTCGTGGCGCAGCAGGTCGGCGGCAAGGGCGGCGGGCGTCCCGACATGGCGCAGGCCGGCGGCACCGATCCGAGCGGCCTGCCGGCGGCCTTGGCCGGCGTCGCGGCCTGGGTCGGCCAGCGCGCGTAAATCGGTCCGGGGGACGCTGCGCCGTCCTCCGTGTCAACCATTCCCCACCCTCGAACGTTATTATTTCAATCAGTCTATTGTCGTTGTGATCATGCAACACATGCGACGATTTTTTGGTGCGGTGCGGCATAGCGACCCGGGGTGGAGTAGTATGGGGCTATGACCCTCGCACACTATCTAGCAGAGCAATCGATGAGCGACACAACTTTCGACAACGAGATCATGGAATTTCAGAAGGAACTCGATGCGCGCGGATTGAATTGTCCATTGCCTATCCTGAAGGCCAAGAAAGCCCTGGCCGACATGGCGACCGGCGAAGTCCTGCGCATCGTGGCCACCGATTCCGGCTCCGTGCGCGACTTCCAGGCCTTCGCCAAGCAAACCGGCAATGCCCTGATCTCGCACAGCCAGAACGGCCGCGAATTCGTCTTTTTGATGCGCCGCAAATAAATCGCGCTTCACCCACCCGAACTGCAGCCCGGCTGACCGTCTAGTGGATTCCTTCTGGCTAAAAATCGCACGATCGTGCTTAAATTTCGTCTTGAAGGCCTTTTTCTCATATAATCTAGGCCACTTTAATCAGTCACCACTTACTTATTTCTCAAGAGGCACCCTTATGAAAGTCCTGGTTCCCATCAAACGCGTGGTCGACTACAACGTCAAGGTCCGTGTCAAAAGCGACGGCAGCGGCGTCGATATCGCCAACGTCAAGATGTCGATGAATCCGTTCGACGAGATCGCGCTGGAAGAAGCCATGCGCCTGAAGGAAGCCGGCAAGGTCACCGAAGTGGTGGCGATTTCCTGCGGCGTGAGCCAGTGCCAGGAGACGCTGCGCACCGGCATGGCGATCGGCGCCGACCGCGGCATCCTGGTCGAGACCACGGTCGAACTGGAGCCGCTGGCGGTCGCCAAGCTGCTCAAGGCGCTGGCCGACAAGGAGCAGCCGCAGCTGATCATCCTCGGCAAGCAGGCGATCGACGACGACTCCAACCAGACCGGCCAGATGCTGGCGGCCCTGCTGGGCTGGCCGCAGGCGACCTTCGCTTCGAAAGTCGTGCTGGAAGACGGCAAGGTCACCGTCACGCGCGAAGTGGACGGCGGCCTGGAGACGCTGGCGCTGTCGCTGCCGGCGATCGTCACCACCGACCTGCGCCTGAACGAGCCGCGCTACGTGACGCTGCCGAACATCATGAAGGCCAAGAAGAAGCAGCTCGACGTGGTCAAGCCGGAAGACCTGGGCGTCGACGTCACGCCGCGCCTGAAGACGCTGAAGGTGGTGGAGCCGGCCAAGCGCTCTGCCGGCATCAAGGTGCCCGACGTGGCGACCCTGGTGGCCAAGCTGCGTAACGAAGCCAAAGTTATCTGATCGCGGCCCGGCCGTCCTCATACAAGAATAGGAATCATCATGGTCGCATTAGTCATTGCTGAACACGACAACGCCTCCCTCAAGGGAAGCACCCACCACACCGTGACCGCGGCCGTCCAGTGTGGCGGCGAGGTGCACGTGCTGGTCGCCGGCGCCAATTGCGGCGCGGCCGCCGCCGCCGCCGCGCAGATCGCCGGCGTCGCCAAAGTGCTGGTGGCCGACGCCGCCCATTTCGCCGACGGCCTGGCCGAGAACGTGGCCGAACAGGCGCTGGCGCTGGCCGGCGCGTACTCGCACATCCTGGCGCCGGCCACCGCCTACGGCAAGAACATCCTGCCGCGCGTGGCCGCCAAGCTGGACGTCGCGCAGATTTCGGAGATCACCAAGGTCGACGCGCCCGATACCTTCGAGCGCCCGATCTACGCCGGCAATGCGATCGCTTACGTGCAATCGTCCGACAAGATCAAGGTCATCACGGTGCGCTCCACCGGTTTCGATGCGGCTGCATCCACCGGCGGTTCGGCCACGACCGAGAACGTGACCGCGGTCGCCGATTCGGGCAAGTCCTCGTTCGTGGGCCGCGAGCTGGCCAAGTCGGATCGTCCGGAACTGACGGCCGCCAAGATCATCGTCTCGGGCGGGCGCGGCATGGGCTCGGGCGACAACTTCAAGATCCTCGAACCGCTGGCCGACAGGCTGGGCGCGGCGATGGGCGCCTCGCGCGCCGCGGTCGACGCGGGCTTCGTGCCGAACGACTGGCAGGTCGGCCAGACCGGCAAGATCGTCGCGCCGCAGCTGTATGTGGCTTGTGGCATCTCGGGTGCGATCCAGCACCTGGCCGGCATGAAGGACTCTAAGGTGATCGTCGCGATCAACAAGGACCCGG
>DASRXO010000484.1:0-4061 GCA_035654095.1 Telluria sp. | reverse complement strand
CCTGGCAGTGTGTATCCCGGTCAGCGGCTGGATTGCCGACCGCTACGGCACGCGCCGCGTGTTCGCCAGCGCCATCGCGGTGTTCACGATCGCCTCGGTGCTGTGCGGCCTGGCGGTCAACCTGCCGATGATGGTCGCGGCGCGCCTGCTGCAAGGCCTGGGCGGCGCGATGATGATGCCGGTCGGGCGGCTCGCCATCATCCGCACTTTCCCCAAGTCCGAATTGCTGGGCGCGATGAACTTCGTGATCATCCCGGCGCTGATCGGACCGCTGCTGGGGCCGACCGTCGGCGGGCTCATCGTGCACTGGCTGTCGTGGCGCGACATCTTTTTCGTCAACGTGCCGGTCGGGCTGCTGGCCTTGTTCCTGGTGCACCGCTACATGCCCGACTACCGTGGCGGCGAGCGCCGTCCGCTCGATGTGATCGGGCTGATCCTGTACGGCTCGGGGGTCGCGATCCTGTCCTGGCTGCTCGAAATTTTCGGCGAGCACACGCTCGACCCGGTCACCGCCGCGCTGATGCTGGGCCTGTCGGTGAGCCTGCTGCTGGCCTACTGGTGGCACGCCAACGAGCGCGGTTATCCCTTGTTGCGGCTGACGCTGTTCAAGATCCGCACCTTCCGCGTCGCGGTGCTGGGCGGCTTCATTACACGGCTGGGTGTGGGCGGCCTGCCCTTCCTGCTGCCGCTGCTGTACCAGATCGGCCTCGGCCTGCCCGCGTGGCAGTCGGGCTTGCTGATGATGCCGGCCGCGCTGGCCGCGATGGGCATGAAGCTGATCTCGGTGCGCGTGCTGCGCCGCTTCGGTTATCGGCGCGTGCTGATGGTCAACACCATCTGCATCGGCGTGACGATCGGCCTGTTCTCGCTGGTGCGGCAGGGCACGCCGTTTGCGGCGATCGTGATGATCGGGCTGATGCAGGGCTTCTTCAATTCGCTACAGTTTTCCAGCATGAATTCGCTGGCGTATGCCGACGTCGACGAGCGCGATTCGAGCATGGCCAGCACGATCTCGAGTTCCTTCCAGCAGCTGTCGATGAGCTTCGGCCTGGCCACCGGCTCGCTGATCACCGCCTGGTTCCTCGGCAATGTACCGCAGACCGACCGCGTGCTGGTCACCAACGCGCTGCATCACGCCTTCCTGGCGCTGGCGCTGCTGACGCTCTTGTCCTCGCTCGCGTTCTGGAAGCTGCGCCGCGCCGATGGCGAGAGTATCAGCCGTGGCAAGGTCTCGGTCGATCAGGAAGCGGAAGCGTCGGCGTTGCCCAAGTGAGCGACGATGAAATCGACGAAGCTGCGCAGCTTGGCGCTGGGCCGCGGCTCATGCCGGCGCACCAGGTGGACCTGGCGCGTGGGCAGGCTCCAGCCGGGCAGCAAACGCACCAGTTCACCGGCCTCGATCGCGGGCTCGAGCAAGGCATCGCTCTGCACGATCACGCCGATACCGGCCAACGCGGCCACCAGCAGCGCCTGGCCGCTGTTGCAGGTCATGCTGCCTTGCACCGGCACCAGCACGGTCTCGCCGGCCCGGCTGAAACGCCATGAGTGACCTGGTCCCCAAGTGGTGAAGGCCAGGCAGTTGTGTCGGCTCAGCTCGGCAGGATGCGCCGGCGTGCCGGCCTGTTCCAGATAGGCGGGGCTGGCCGCGGCGACCATATGCGAACGGCGCAGCGGCCGCGCGACCAGGCCGTCGTCCTTCATCGGCCCCGAGCGGATCGCCACGTCGAAACCTTCCTCGGCCAAGTCCACGATGCGGTCGTTGAGCATCAATTCCACCGACACACGCGGATAAGCCCGCATATAGGCGCCGATCAGCGGCACCAGCCGCTGCGTGCCGTAGCTGGCCGGCGCGCTCACCCGCAACTGGCCCTGCGGGAGCGCGCGCATGGCCTCGCCCACGCGGTCCGCGGCCGCCACGCTGGCCACCACATCGCGGCAACGCTCGAGATAGGCGGCGCCGACTTCGGTCAGGCGATGGCGGCGCGTGGTGCGTTCGATCAGCCGTTCGTTGAGCTCATGCTCGAGGGCGCGCACGTGATTGGCCACCATCGTGGTCGACAGGGCGAATTCCTCGGCCACCGCGGCGAAGCTGCCGGCCTCGGCCACGCGCACGAATACCGACATGCTGGTCAATTTATCCATTCCACACCTATGCTTTCGACTGCCGTAATGATTGCATAGTTTATCAAGTCAGGCAGTGGAGTAAGAATAGTCTCTCGTCCACTTCCTGGAGCTTGTATGAAACGACTGCGACTTGCCGCCGCGCTGGGCTTGCTTGCTTGCGGGCTTGTCCGCGCCGCTACCCCACCCGTGGCGACCGCCGCCCTTCCGCCCGACTGGTATCCGGAGAGCGTGGCCGCGGGGCCGGACGGCAGCTTGTACATCGGCAGCTGGCGCCAGGGCGCGGTGGCCCGGCTGCGGCCCGGCGCGAGCGAGGCCGAGGTACTGGTCAAGCCCGGCGCGAACGGCCTGGCCAATGCGCAGGGCGTGCTGGTCGATGCGCGCAGGCAGTTGTTGTGGGTCTGCTCGGGGTCGATGGGTTTCACCACGGTCCCGATGACGCCGAGCGCGCTCAAATCCTACGACCTGGTGAGCGGCGCGCCGCGCGGCGATTATCCGATGCCGGACGCGGGCTATTGCAACGACCTCGCGCAGGACAAATCCGGCGTGCTCTACGTCAGCGACAGCTTGCATCCGCGCGTCTTGCGGCTGCTGCCGGGCTCGATCGGGCTGGCGGTGTGGAAAGAGGATCCGGCGCTGTCGACCGGCGATCCATATTTCTTGAACGGGATTGCGATCGACGCGGACGGGCATCTCTACATCAGCGCGGTGGCGGCGGTGGACTACCTGTACCGCATCGATATCGGACGCGGCGGCAAGGCCGGTCCGGTGCAGCGCATCAAGGCGCCGCGCGTGATGAAGAATGTCGACGCGATCCGCATTGCCGGTCCCGGCCGGCTGGTGCTTTTCGAAAGCAACGCCTTCGGTAACGACGGACCGTATGGCGGCGCGGTCAGCATCGCGCAGGTCGACGGCCGCGGCATGCGCTCGCTGACGCAGCTGGTCAGGGGCCTGAACGATCCCTCCTCCGGCACGGTATTTGCAAATCGGATATATTTCATCGAGTCGAAGTACCAGTTGCTGCTCAAGCATAAGGGCGACGAGACCGCGATTCCGCGCGGCGTGCCGTTTGCGCTCGAGTCGCTCCCGCTTCCCAAGTAAGCTCACCTATCGAAAGTTCTACATGCCACACACAAGTTCTCTGCTCGGATTTGGATTGGTCGCGCTGGCCATGGCGGTCACACCCGGCCCCAACATGATGTACCTCGTTTCGCGTTCGATTAGCCAGGGCCGCCGAGCCGGGCTGATCTCGCTGGGCGGCGTTGCGCTGGCCTTCATCGTCTACCTGCTGTGCGCCGGGCTGGGCATCACGGCCTTGCTGTTTGCGGTGCCGTTCGCCTACGACGCGCTGCGCCTGGCCGGCGTGGCTTACCTGCTGTACCTGGCGTGGCAGGCAATGAAGCCGGGCGGCCGCTCGCCGTTCGAAGTGCGCCAGCTGCCGCAGGACGGCCCGCGCAAGCTGCTGGCGATGGGCTTCCTGACCAACCTGCTCAATCCGAAGGCTGCGATGCTGTATGTGTCCCTGCTGCCGCAGTTCATCGACCCAAAGGCAGGCAGCATTTTCGGGCAGGCGCTGGTGCTCGGCTCGATCCAGATCGCGATCAGCATTACGGTGAACGCGACGGTCGCCATGGCGGCAGGCTCGATCGCCGGCTTCCTCGCGACGCGCCCCTTGTGGCTGGCGACGCAGCGCCATTTGATGGGCGCGATGCTGGGCGGGCTGGCGGTGAGAATGGCGCTGGAATCGCGCGGATAATTGATCGCGTAAACGAAAAAAACCCCAGCATCTCTGCCGGGGTTTTTCTCTTTATAACTAGCCTGACGATAACCTACTTTCACACTGGTTGCAGCACTATCATCGGCGTAAGCTCGTTTCACGGTCCTGTTCGGGATGGGAAGGGGTGGTACCGAGTTACTATGGTCATCAGGCATAACTTGTA
>DASRXO010000483.1:0-3155 GCA_035654095.1 Telluria sp. | reverse complement strand
CATTGCGGCCGTCGTTGATACCGGCCACGTAGCGTTCGTAGAACAGCCGCTCGTCGGCCGGCATCACCCGCAGCAGGGCCTCGGCGCGCGCGCGGAAGCGGTGCAGGCGGTGGGTCTTGTCGAGCGGGATGGCGCGCGGCCCGAACAGCTCGGCCAGCTCGCCGGCCGCGACCCGGCGCAGCAAATCCATCTGGAAGTAGCGGTCCTGGCCATGCGCGAAACCGGTGGCGTAGGCCACGTCGAGCCGGCTGGCGCCGCTGATCAGCGGCACCCCGTGGTCGTCGCGCGCGATCGTCACCGGCGCCCCGAGGCCGTCGGCATGGTGCACGCCGTCGAGCTGGGCCAGGCTGGCGCGCAGGAACAGCCACACGCCCAACACGGCGATCGCGAGCAACCCCAGCAGGCCGACGAGAATCCGCAACGACCACGTCTTTACGCCGCGTTTGTGCATAGCTTTCCTTCGAGAATAACTTGGAGCGCAATCTTGCCAGAGAAATTATTCCGGCAACAGTTTTTTTGTCGCAGGAAGCACAGCCGTCATGGCGCCGGATTGATCTAGATCAGGGTTTGATCAGATTGTCGCTTTAAGCTGGATCAACCGTATAAAGAGGAATCGGCTATGCGAGTCTTGACTATGTTACTGGCGGCATCGGCCCTGCTGGCCGGCTGCACCACCCCGCAAGAGCGCGCCGCGCGCATGCAGGCGGAGGTCGACCAGATGGTGGCCACCTTCGGCCCGGCCTGCAGCCGGCTCGGCTACGCGGAGAATTCGGACCCTTGGCGCAATTGCGTGTTGCAAATGAGCGTCAAGGACGATGTCCAGCGCTATGGCTACTATCCCGGCTACTATGGGGGAATGGGCTTCTCGCACTGGCACGCCGGCGGCCGCTGGGGGCCGTATTGGTAAGCCGCTCGGCGAACGCGGCCTTGGTCAGGGCCTCGCGCTCGCCCAGCAGGCGTTCGATGAGCTGCTGGGCGTGGCGCAGCAGCTCGGGGTAATGCGCGTCCCGCGGATGCAGGCTCAGGCGCACCAGCGGCCGCGGTGCCAGCAGCGCGGCCATCGCGTCGGCCACCCGCGGCGACAGGCGTCGCCCGGCCGCATTGCGCGCGGTGTACACCAGCGAAGGCGCGAACAGCGCGCGGCGCGGCCGTAGCAAATGGAAGTGGCCCATGGTGGTGGTGTAGCGGAACGGGAATTCGTCCAGCACCTGCCAGGCGGCGTCGCTCAGCAGCCAGGCCGGCGCCACGAAGCCGCTGACCGACCAGCCGCGCCGGCGGAACCAGTCCAGCCCCAGTTCGATGCGTTCCCGCGCTTCCTGCGCGCCGACGCCCGCGAATTCGCCCTCGCGCTGGGTATAGACGGTGCGCCGCAGGCGGCCGCCGACGCCGCGCACGGGGGCGGTATCGAGGTGGGTATAGCCGTGCAGCGCCAGCTCATGGCCGCGCGCGAGCAGCGCGCCAAGCGTGTCTTCCATCGCGCGCGAGCGCTCGTAACTGCCGTGGTAGCGCGGCACCAGCAGCCAGGTCAGCGGCACGTCGGCCACCGCGCGCACCGCCTCGAGCAGGCGCAGGCAGTCGGGCCAGGTCCCAGGCGCGGCATCGTGCACCGAGATGCACAGCGCACCGCGCTCAGTCGCTGACACAGATGCCCTCCCGCGCCACTTCGGCGCGCCCGCGGCTGGCCAGCAGGCCGGCGTAGCGGTCCAGCAGCTGCGGCACGATGCGGTCCCAGTCGTAATGGTCGCGCGCCTTGCGCAGGGCGTTGGCGCCGAGCTGCGCGCGGTCCTGGCGGAACAGGTCCTCGATGCCCGCGCACAGGCTGTCGAGCTGGTTGGGCGCGACCAGCACGCCGGTGCTCTTGTCGACCAGCTCGGCAATACCGCCGCCGGTGGTGGCGACCACCGGCAAGCCGCAGGCCATGGCTTCGAGCACGATCAGGCCGAAGGTCTCGCAATCGCCCGGATGGACCAGCGCATCGCAGCTGGCCAGCAGCCGCGCCAGCTGGCGCTGGTCGCGCCGGAACGGCACATAGGTAATCTGCGGATAGCGCGGCAGCGAGTCGCCGCTGCCGATCAGGATCAGGTGGTAAGGCCGGCCCAGCTTGCGCACCGCCTCGATCAGCAGCGGCAGCTTTTTTTCCGGCGTGAAGCGCCCGGCATACACCAGCAGGCGCGTCTCCGGCGGCAGGCGCAAATGCTCGCGCAAGGTCTCGACGCGGCGCTGCGGGCTGAAGGTCATGACGTCGATCCCCAAGGGCTGGTGGATGACGTCGCTCACGCCGATACTGCTCAGCTGCTGCGCCATCAGCTTGCTGGGCGCGAGCACCATGTCGAACTGGCGGTACAGATGGCCGAGGTACTTCTGGGCGGCGACCGAGGCGGTGCGGCCGAAACGGCTGCGCACCAGCTGCGGCAAGTCGGAATGGTAGAACGCCACCACCGGCGTGCCCTGGCGCCGCTGCATCTTGAGCGCGGCCCAGGCGCAGTGGCCGGCGTCGCCCACCTCGATCAGGTCGGGGCGCAGGCGCTGCAGCAAGCGCGCCGGCGCGGCGCTCGACACCGGCATGCGGTAGCCGTTGAGGCCGGGCAGCCCGATGGCGGGAATCCGCACCAGCGCCGGCCCACGGCCGCAACCGCTGGCCACGTTGGGACTAAGGATGGTGTGACGGATACGGCTGCGCTGGGCCAGCCAGCGCGCCTTGGCGTTGAGGTAGGTGCTGACGCCGCCGCCCTCCGCGGCATAAAACATGGTCATGTCGATGAGATGCATGCTCGATAGGGGTCACCAAAAGTCACCCCATCTTATCAGCAGACTAAATCGTTGCGCACCGCTAACGTGCGCGTGTCTTGACGGGCTAGAGCACGCCGTCGCTGCGCAGCGCGGCGATCTGTGCGGCGCTGTAACCGAGCTCGCCCAGGACCGCATCGGTGTGCTCGCCCAGCGCCGGCCCCAGCCATTTGGTGAGGCCCGGCGTGGCCGACAGCTTGGGCGAAATGGCCGGCAGCTTGACCGGCGTGCCGTCGGCGAAGCGGTGCTGCTCGAACATCTCGCGCGCGAGAAATTGCGGGTCGCTCATCATGTCGCGCACCGAGTAGATTTTGCCGGCCGGGACGTCGGCCGCTTGCAGGATCGCCAGCGCGCCATCGATGGTCTGG
>DASRXO010000482.1:0-8398 GCA_035654095.1 Telluria sp. | reverse complement strand
CATGCGCACGAGTTCATCGCCGCGCTCGACGGCGGCTACGACGCGCCGCTGGGCGAAGGCGGCTCGCGCCTGTCGACCGGGCAGAAGCAGCTGATCGCGATCGCGCGCGCGCTGGCGGGCCAGCCGCGCATCCTGCTGCTGGACGAAGCCACCTCGCACATCGACAGCCAGACCGAGCAGATCGTACAGACCGCGCTCGACGAGTTGCGCGGGCGGGTCACGATCATCGCGATCGCGCACCGGCTGTCGACCATCCGCGAGGCCGACCGCATCATCGTGCTCAACCACGGCCGGATCGCCGAGGCCGGCGCCCACGAGCAGCTGATGCGGATCGAGGGCGGCTTGTACCAGCGCCTCTACCTGCTGCAGCAACTGGCCGCCTAGCCGCCGCCGGCCGGCCGGGCGTGTGTGCTTTTTTTGCACATCCGCCGAAAATTTGATCTTTCCGCGTTGCAACAAGAATATAATTGGACGCATAGAGTCCCGGCATAGGGACCGCCAGAGAAAGACATTTCAAAGGATACGGATGTTGGCTGGGTTCAAGGGAAAATCGCCGCGCTCGGGGCGCCGGTGGCTGCTGGCGTCGCTGTGCCTGGTCGCTACCGTTGCCGCCGCCGACGTCCCCGTCCCGCTCGACGCGCGCTTGGCCGACATCCGCGAAGTGAACCGCTTCGTTCCCGAGAAAGCGCTGGCGATGCTCGGCAAGATCGACAGCGCGGCGCGCGCCGCGCCGGCCGCGACCAAGGCCGAATTCCTGACCCAGCTGAGCCTGGCCTACGGCCGGGTCGGACGCAAGCAGGACGCGCTGGCGGTGGCCGACCAGGTGATCGCGCTGGGCAAAGCGGCGCGCGACGACGTGGCGCTGGCCAAGGGCTTGCTGACCAAGGGCTACATCGTATTCCAGTTCAATGAGCTCAAGCGCTCGCACGAGTTGCTGTGGGAAGGCGAGAAGATCGCCAACACCACCGGCGACCTGGCGTTGCGGGTGCAGGCCGCGATTTCGTCGGGCGACGCCCACGCCGAAGAGGGCAACTTCCCGGAGGCGTTGCGCAAGCATCAGGAAGCGGTGACGCTGGCGCGCCAGTACGGCCAGCCGGTGCAAATGGTCATGGCGCTCAACGCGCTGGCCCAGTTATACGACCAGACGCGCCAATTCGACAAAGGCTTCGAAGCGCTGGCCGAGGCGACCGAGGCAGCCGAGAAAGCCGACTCGCCGGGCCGCATGGCGATGCTGAAGAAGACCGAGTTCTTCCTCGCGACCGACACCGACCAGCCGGAGCGCGGCATGAAAGCGCTGCTCGCCGAGCTCGAACTGGAGCGCAGGATCGGCGCCAATTCGATGATCGCGACCTCGCTGGTGAACCTGTCGGACAGCTATCTGAAGCAGCGCGACTATGCGCGCACGCTCAGTTACGCACACCAGGCGATCGAGGTGGCGCGCCGCATCGACAAGGAGAGCACCGAGGCGACGGCGCGCATCAACATCGGCCAGGCCTACCTCGGCATGGGGCGGGTGGCCGAGGGCAAGCGCAGCTTCGAGGCGGGGCTGGCGTTTTACGACAAGCAGGGCGACAAGCCGGAGCTGCAATCGGTGCTGGCCGAATACGGCGACGCGCTGGAGCGGGCCGGCGACATGGTGGGCGCGATCGAGGCCTACCACCGCGAGCGCAAGCTGTCGAACGAGCTATTCGAGAAGCAGCGCCAGAAGGCGATGTGGGAGCTGCAGGAAAAATACGAGGCCGAAAAGAAGCAGCGCCAGATCCAGCTGCTCAGCCGCGAGAACGAAGTCAAGTCGGCCGAGATCGACAACCGCCGGCTGCAGCAGCGCGTGTGGTGGCTGCTGGCGCTGGTGTTTGCGCTGGCGTCGGTGATCGTCGGGATCCTGTACCGCAAGGTGCGCACCGCGAACGCGCAGCTGCAGGTCAAGAACCTCGAACTGAAGCAGCAAAGCTCGCGCGATCCGCTGACGTCGCTGTACAACCGGCGTCACTTCCAGGAATTCATGCGCAGCCATTTGCAAGCCGAGAGGCCGGTCGAGAAGCGCGGCGTGGGGACCTCGGGCGAAGAGATTTGCGGCGCCCTGTTCCTGCTCGACGTCGACCACTTCAAGCACGTCAACGACGCCTATGGGCATGCGGCGGGCGACGCGGTGCTCAAGATGATCGCCGAGAGCTTGCACGTGATCTTGCGCGAGACCGACATGATCGTACGCTGGGGCGGCGAAGAGTTCCTGGCGTTTTTGCCGGCGATACCGCGCAGCGGGGTCGAAGAGATCGCGCGGCGGCTGCTGACGGGGATTTCGGCGCACACCATCGACTACCAGGACAGCAAGATCTCGGTGAATGTCTCGATCGGCTTCGCGCCGTTCCCGCTGGTGCCGGGCGAGCATCCGCTGCCGTGGGAGCGCGCGGTGAACCTGGTCGACATGGCGCTGTACCTGGCCAAGGCGCACGGCCGCAACCGCGCCTACGGCGTGTGCGGCTTCGCCAATTTCGAGCAGACCTCGATGGAGCACATCGAGCAGGACCTGGAACGGGCGTGGCGCGCGGGGTTCGTCGACCTGTCGATCGTGCTGGGCAACTGGCCGACAACCAAGCCCGCCGTCGTCACCGCCTGACCGCAAACCGGGGTCAGTGCCGACATTCGGACACGAGCTCAACAGGCGTGCCTGTTGAGCTCGTGTCCGAATGTCGGCACTGACCCCGGTTTCTGAGCCCGGTTTGCGGTTTGCGGGCTATTTGCGGGCCGATTCCTGGATCTTTTCGCCCGCCTTCTCGACCTTCTTGCCGACTTCCTCGGTCGCCTGGTTCAGGCCCTTGGCAGCGTCCGAGGTGGCCTCGTCGATCTTGTCGCTGGTGTCCTGGGCCGACTTGGCGAGATCCGTGCCCACTTGCTTGGCCTTGTCGAGCTTGCCGTGCAGGTCCTTCGCCACCTTGTCGCCCGCGTTGTCGATCGCCTGCCCGGCCTTCTGCGCCGGCCCCATGCTCTCGTCGCGCTTGGTGCAGGCGGACAGGCTAGCCACCAGCGCCAGCGTCAACAGTGCACCCACTATCGGCTTCGTGTTCATGACGTGTTCCCTCCAGTTGTTGTTGCTCGGTAGCATACACTGCCGGCGAAAATCGCGGTTGACAGTTGGCGCGCACGCGTTGACAATCGCACGACCGTTCGATTTCATGGGGAAGCCGCGCCATGTCCCAGCAAGCCCGCACCGCCCACCGCATCTGCCCGTTTTGCGAAGCCTGCTGCGGCCTTGAAATCGACCTCGAAGCGCAGCGCGTGCTGCGTATCCGCGGCGACCGGCAGGACGTGTTCTCGCACGGCTTCCTGTGCCCGAAAGCGATCGGCCTGAAAGACCTGCACGACGATCCCGACCGCCTGCGCACGCCGCTCATCAAACGCGATGGCGTGTTCGTCGCGGCCAGCTGGGACCAGGCCTACACCGAGATCGAACGGCGCCTGCCGCCCGTCCTCGCGGCCCACGGCCCGCATGCGCTGGCCACGGTGCTGGGCAATCCGACCTCGCACAAAATGAGCCTGATGCTGTACTTCCCGCGCTTGGCCAAGGCCCTCGGCACGCGCAATATGTACTCGGCGTCGAGCGTCGACCAGGTGCCGAAGATGCTGTCGGTCGGACTGATGTTCGGCAGTTGGCTGTCGGTGCCGGTGCCCGATATCGAACGCGCCGACTTCCTGCTGATCCTCGGCGCGAACCCGATGGTCTCGAACGGCAGCCTGTGGACCGTGCCCGACTTCCGCGGCAAGGCCAAGGCCCTGCGCGCGCGCGGCGGCCAGATCGTGGTGGTCGATCCGCGCCGCACCGAAACCGCGCAGGCGGCCGATGCCCACCACTTCATCCGCCCCGGCGCCGACGTGTTCTTCCTGCTCGGGATCGTTCACGCGCTGTTCGACGAGCAGCTGGTGCGCCTGGGCCGCCTGGCCGAACACACCAACGGCGTCGACCAGGTGCAGGCCGCCGTGCGCGATTACGCGCCGGAGCGGGTGGCCGGCCGCTGCGGCATCGCGGCCGCCACCATCCGCGCACTCGCCCGTTCGCTCGCCAGCGCCGAACGCGCGGCGATCTACGGCCGCATCGGCACCTGTACGCAGCAGTACGGCACCCTCGCCTCGTGGCTGATCGACGTGATCAACGTCCTCACCGGCCACCTCGACGAGGAAGGCGGCGCGATGTTCCCGAAAGCGGCGGCGTTCGCGGCCAACTCGCGCGGCACGCCGGGCAGCGGGCGCGGCGTGGTCACGGGCCGCTACCGCTCGCGCGTATCGGGCGCGGTGGAAGTGGCGGGCGAGCTGCCGCTCACCTGCCTGGCCGAGGAAATCGACACCCCGGGCGAGGGACAAATCAAGGCGCTGATCGCGATCGCCGGCAATCCCGTGCTGTCGGCGCCGAACGGCCCGCGGCTCGCGGCGGCGCTCGACCAGCTCGAGTTCATGGTCAGCCTCGACATCTACCTGAACGAGACCTCGCGCCACGCGGACGTGATCCTGCCCGGCCCCTCGCCGCTCGAGGATGCCCATTACGACGTGACCTTCACCCAGTTCTCGCACCGTAACCACGCGCGTTACAGCGCGCCCGTCCTGGCGCGCGACGCCGGCCAGCCCGACGAGTGGGAGAGCATGCTGCGTATCGCCGCCATCGTCAAAGGGCTGGGCGCGCAGGCCGACATCGACGCGCTCGACGACGCCGCGCTGGAAGAGGAATTGCGCCGCGCGGCGGGGCCGGCCGCGCCGCAGCTGATGGCGGCGCTGGCGCCCTTGCGCGGAGCCGAGCGCCTGCTCGACCTCGGATTGCGCAGCGGCCCTTACGGCGACCAATTCGGCCGCAATCCCGACGGCCTGACGCTGGCCACGCTGAAGACCGCGCCGTCCGGCATCGACCTCGGGCCGCTGGCGCCGCGCATTCCGGAGGCGCTGCGTACGCCGTCGGGAAAAATCGAACTGGCGCCGCCGCTGCTGCTGGCCGACCTGGCGCGCGTGGCGGCCGACCTGGCCTCGCCCGCGCCGCGGCTGGTGATCGTCGGCCGCCGCCAACTGCGCTCGAATAACAGCTGGATGCACAACCTGCCGGCGCTGGCCAAGGGAAGCTACCGCTGTACCGCGCTGGTGCATCCGGACGACGCGCGGTGGCTTGGCTTGGCCGACGGCGGCATGGCCCAGATTCGCAATGGCGAGCGCCGCATCGAGGTGCAGGTCGAGGTGAGCGAGGAGATGATGCCGGGCGTGGTCAGCCTGCCGCACGGTTGGGGCCACGATCTGCCGGGCACGCGGCTGCAGGTGGCGGCCGAGCGGCCGGGCGTGAACCTGAACGCGCTGCTCGACGAGAACCTGCGCGATCCGCTGTCGGGCAATGCGGTGCTGTCGGGCGTGGCGATCGAGATGGCGCCGATCTAGGTCCTTTTCGCGTGGGCACGCTGCGCGTACCCACCCTACTGCCTCTCGTGTTCCGCGTGGGCACGCTGCGCGTACCCACCCTACTGATGCGCATCAAGGTAGGGTGGGTACGGCGTGCCGTGCCCACGCGACGATCCGTACAATCGGGTGATCATGTCGCGCTATCGCCGAGCTGTCGCCGGATCCACCTTCTTCTTTACGCTCGTCACCTTCCGGCGCCGCCCGATCCTGTGCGACGACGCAATCCGCTTCGCGCTGCGCCGAGCCATTCAGAATGTTCGATCGACCCACCCATTCGCCATCGACGCATGGGTCCTGCTTCCCGATCATCTTCACTGCATCTGGACCATGCCCGACAAGGACAGCAATTTTTCACGGCGGTGGATGTCGATCAAACAGCGTGTGTCGATCGAATGCCGAAACTACCGCGTCGAGGCCTTGCTTGCGCCTTCGCGACGCAAGCATCACGAATCCACGATCTGGCAACGGCGATTCTGGGAACATCAAATTCGCGATGAGCGCGATTTCGAGCGGCATATGGAATATGTTCATTTCAATCCTGTACGGCATGGCCTCGCGCGTACCGCAGTGGATTGGCCCTATTCGACGTTTCATCGGTACGTGAGGGACGAATATTATCCAAGTGATTGGGCTGGGTCGGTTGAGGCAGGCAAGCTCGATCTTGAATAGAACGGACATCCGCTACATGCAGCGGTCGTCGATCCAGTCGCGCTTGGCGGCGACGCAGCGCAGCATCTCCTCCTGCAGCCGTTCGGCGCGCGCTTTCAGGGCCAGGCACTCGCGGTTACCGGCGTCGATCATCGCGACGCAGGTTTCCATCTTTCCGGCTGCGGCCTTGTAGTTGCCTTGCGCGAGTTCGCGATCGGCCTCCGCGATCAGGTTGCGCGCCGATTGCGCTTGCCGCGCGCCGCCCATGCTGTCGCGCTGTATCACGTCTTCGGCACGCGGATTGCGTGCTTCCTCGCGCAACGCGGCGATCTTCGCTTTCATGGCGCGCGTGTCGGCATCCTCGCCCCAGCGGCGCGTGAACGCGGTCAGCCTGGCCTGTGCCTTGTCGAACGCGGACGCGGCCAGTGCGCCATCCGCCGCCAGCATGGTCTCGCCCCACGCCTTGGCGCGCGCGCGTTTGCGTTCGCAGGCCGGCCCCGCATCGTTCAAGGCGTTTTGCAGCCGCTGCAACTGCTCGGCCGTCGCGTCGGCCGAGCGCAGCGCAATCAGCTCCGATTGCGCTTCGTTGAATTTGCACTCCGCCGTCAAGGCAATCGCGTGGCTGACGCGCGCTTCGATTTTTTTCGCGCCGGGTTTCGCAGTGAACCAGATCGTCCCCAGCAAAGCCAGCGCCAGCAGCCAGTAACGCAGGCGCACCGGTTCGCGCCGCGGAGGCCGAGCCGGTATCGCGGCCCGCGACGCGGGCTGCTGCGCTCGCGCCGGTGATGCCGCCGTTCCGGTCGCGCCCAGCCCCGATGGCCGTGCGGTCGGCGTCGCCGCGGCGGACGACCGCGGTCCGGCGGCATCCGGCTCCGGCATGGACGCGAACGCCGATGCCGGCGACGCGGGAACGATGCGCGGGACCGGCGTCAGCGTACGCATGTCCGCGCCCCGCGCATGCGCGGCATCCATCACGCCCGCATGCTGGCCGGTGCCGCAGTATGGGCAAAAGTTAACCTTGCGCGGCAGTGCACGCGCGCACGCCGCATGGATGCACCGGTAAATCACTTCGTCGGGCACGGCAGCCGCCTCACTCCGGATCTGGTATCTCATCGTCGGGGTCCGGGATCGCGTGTTCGAGCAGGTCGGCCAATTCGGGCAGCTCGCCCAGCGTCTTCCACTTGTCGGTCTTCGGATTCCATTCCATGTTCCAGACCTTGGTGGCGGCATCCACGCCGCCGCGCGCGACGCGCAGTGCGATCTCGTCGCGCGAATACGGTCCCTGCTGCGCGCCGTCCACGAACAGCTTGTAGCGCGCCGCGCCAGGTGCGGTGGACACCGGCGCGCGCTGGATCGCCTCGGCCGCGCGCTCGTCGCTGGCCAGATACGCCGGCTTGACGACGCGCTTGTCGACCGCCTTCTCGACCTCCCACGCGTACGCATCGGACGCCGAATGCGGCACCGGCTCGGTCCACGACAGCAGCGTGCTGGCTGCGGTGTCGATGTGCGCGGCCGACAGCGCCGGATTCATCGCGCGTGCCCGCTTGAACCAGTCGTCGAACAACCGCCGTGCCGTGATGTTCGGCAGCGACGGCGACGGCAGCTGGGCGCCGGTCTCGTCGACCTCCAGCTTCGGCTCGTACACGCGATGCTGGTAATGCCGCATCAGCGCCGCCAGCAGCGTGAGCTGGTGCGGCCCCATCGCCGCCAGCTTGTGCTGGACCGCGGCGATCACCTGGTCGCGATAATACGGCGGCAGGCCATTCGAGCGGATCGCGAACTCGTTCCCGATCTGCAGCCACTCGCCCGATCCCGGTTCGACCTCGAACAGGTACTGCCCGCGCGGCTGGAACGAGGCCTCGCGGTCCGCCAGGTCGGCCTTGCGCTTGATGACGCCCAGCGCGTTCGCCTGCAGGAACCACTCGTAATCGTCGGCCAGCCGGTTCAGTTCATCCATCGACGGCGAGATCGGATGGCGGAAGCGGGTCGAGTCGAAATGCAAATGGGTCGGGATCTTCGGGTTCTCGATCTGGTACGAGGTGCGCCAGGTCGGCAGCCCGCGCAGCACCGTCATCGGGTAGCCGGACAGCTCGATGTAGCACACCGCCTTGCCCGCGATGCCGGTGTTGACGATGGAGACCAGCTCGCCGTGGAAGGAGCCGGTCGGCACCGCGGCCTTGATCTCGGCCTCCATCCGCCGCCACGCGTTCACGTCGCCGACCCCGATGAAGCACTTGAACTGGTCGGCCCTGGGCGTGAATTCGGCCGAGAAGCGCGCGTTAATCCACGGCATGGCGCTCTTGATCCACTCGTTGAAAATGCG
>DASRXO010000481.1:0-2481 GCA_035654095.1 Telluria sp. | reverse complement strand
TTTCCGCGTGGTGGCCGAGGCCGGCGGCGCCGACGAAGCCTTGCGCCAGGCGGCGGCCTGCGCGATCGACCTGGTGCTCATGGATATCAATATGCGCGGCACCAACGGCATCGAGGCCACCGCCCTGCTGCACCAGCGCTTCCCGGCGATCGCGGTGCTGATCCTGTCGATGCACGACAAGCTCGAATACGTGACCCAGGCCATGCAGGCCGGCGCGCGCGGCTATGTGCTCAAGGACGCGCCCGGCAAGGATATCGTGCTGGCGATCGAGACCGTGATGTCGGGCGGGATCTACTACAGCGCGGCGCTGGCCAGGCAGCTGGCGCGGCCCTTGGCCCACGATACCCAATTGACAACGCGCGAGAGCGAAGTCTTGCAGCATATTGCCAACGGCCAGTCCAACAAGCAGATCGCGCGCGAACTGGCGCTGTCGGTGCGCACGGTCGAAACCCACCGCCTGAATATCAAGCGCAAGCTGGGCATCGAGGGGCAGGCCGAGCTGATCAAGTTCGCTGTGCAGCACGCGCGCTTCGAAGGGGGCGAGCGCTGAGCCCATGCCGGCGATGCGCAAAATGTAGCTACATAGCAACAAATATGTTGCCTTATGTCAATATGTGGACTAGTATCGGGCATATCCAGACTTTCGTCCCCCATCATGGCTGCGCCTGATTCCGCCCCGTTCCCGTTGGTAGAGATGCAGGCGATCGCCAACGCCCGGAACGACTGGCGCGCGCTCGGCCTGCGGGTCGACCCGGCCGGCGCCGATGCCACCGATGCGCTGTTCGCCGTGTTCCGCGATCCCGACTTGCTGGTGGCGATCGCTCCGCTCGACTGCGTGCTCTACCTGTCCACGCCCGCCATCCTGACGCCCGACCTGCTCGAACTGGTGCCGCCGCACCGCGTCGTGCTGGCGGTCGACGCCGCCGCGCTGGCCGCGCCGGCCGCGCTCAAACAACTGGTCGACCTGCACGACGACGGCTACCGCATCATGCTCGACGGCGCGGCGCCGCCCGGCATCGCGGCGCCCGCCGGCCTGCAGCGCAGCAGCCGCGATTGCGCGGCCGGGGCGCCGGGCGGCGCGTCGCTGTCCGCGCTGTCCGGCCCGCACCTGGCGCGCCAAGTGGGCGACGCCGCGCGCTTCGCCGAGTGCGCGGCGGCCGGCTTCGAATGGTTCAGCGGCGCCTATCCCTTCCACCCGGCGCCCGGCGCCGAGCCGGACGACGGCAGCTCGCGCAAGCGCCTGCTGGCCATGCTCGGCCTGCTCGCGCGCGACGCCGATAACAGCGAGCTGGAGCACTTGCTGAAGCAGGATCCGGCGCTGTCCTACCACCTGCTCAAGCTGGTCAACTCGGCCGCCTTCGCGCTGAGCAATCCGATCACCAGCTTCGGCCAGGCCATCAACCTGTTGGGCCGGCGCCAGCTGCAGCGCTGGCTGCAACTGCTGCTGTACGCGCGCCACCAGCAGGACGGCCTGCCCAATCTGCTGCTGCCGCAAGCGGCCTTGCGCGCGGCGCAAATGGAAGCGCTGTGCAAGGTCAACGGCGGCGACCGCGACGCCCAGGACATCGCCTTCATGGTCGGCGTGTTCTCGCTGCTCGACGTGCTGTTCGCGCTGCCGATGGACGAGCTGGTCGGCGCGCTCAGGCTGCCGCCCGGCGCCGGCGCGGCCCTGCTCACGCGCAGCGGCCCGCTCGGCCTCATGCTGCGGCTGGTGGAAACCCCGCTGCCGTCCGCCCAGGCCCTGCAGGACGCGGGCATCACTTCCCTTCGATGGTGGCACAGTCAGTTGCATGCGCATCACTGGGCCATCCAGGTCAGCCGGAATTTATAAGCATGTTCGAAGTCCCCGATTCAAATTTCCTCGACAGCAGCGCCGCCGTGTGCGAAGCCGTCATCCGTTTGCGCGGCAGCATCCTCACCGACGAGCTGGGCCGCATCGCGCGCCGCTTGCTGGCCAGCCCCTACGGCCTGTTCGTGCCGGCCGACTACCAGCCGGGCGAGGAAGCGGCCGCCTCGGGCGAGCTGTTCCCCGACAGCCTCGAGCGCCTGACGCAGGAGCTGCGCGCGGACGGCCACTACTACGGCCGCTACGAGGTCTATGGCCGCGCCGATTACAGCGATGCCGACCGGCGCCACCTGGCGGCCTTGGCCGGCCTGACCGCCAGCCTGCTGCAGGTCCATTTGCTGGCGCAGCGCGCGACCCGTGCCTACGCCCAGGTCGAGGCGCAACTGGCGCACCAGTCGCAGATCCTGGACCAGATCCAGGAGTCGGTGCTGACCATGGACCAGACCGGCTACATCACCAGCTGGAACCGCGGCGCCGAGCTGCTGTTCGGCTACGGCGCAGTGGAAGCGATCGGCCGCCACATCCTTTTCCTGTACGAAGACGAAGACGCCGGCTTCCACGACAGCTTTGCCGAGCGCGGCGGACGGATGATGTAAGTCCGCCGGCGCAAGAAGTCGGGCGAGATTTTCTGGGCC
>DASRXO010000480.1:0-5901 GCA_035654095.1 Telluria sp. | reverse complement strand
TGACCCGGATCGATCCCCTTACCGTGACCGCGGCGCCGGAGACCGCGTTGGCCGCCTCCTCGATGCCGGAAAGGTGCGGGGCCGCCAGTTCGTACAGACGGGCACCCTCGCCCGTCAGGTGCAGCGCGCGGGTGGTGCGATCGAGCAGGCGCACGCCGATCCTGGCCTCCAGACGGGAGACCGACCTGCTCACGCCCGAAGCCGACAGGCCGAGCACCTCGCCGGCCCGCGTGAAGCTGCCGGTCTCGACCACGGCGGCCAGGACACTCATCCCGGATAGCAATCGTCCATCAAAGCTCATCGTCGCTCACCTTTGAATTTAAGCACAAATGATTTGCATGCCCCTATCTTAATCAAAAATGGCGCCTGACGTATCTTGATTGCACCGACGTAGCGCACCGCACGCGGAACGCATAACCGACCAAGGAGTCAGCCATGAGCAGCAGCACCCGCCCTATCCTCTTTAAAAACGGCACCATCGTGACGATGGACGCCAATGTTCCCAATCTCGCCATTGGCGACGTGCTGGTCGAGGGCGCGCGCATCGCCGCCGTCGGCAGCGCGATCCCGGCGGGCGAGGCCGAGATCGTCGACGCGACCGGCTGCATCGTGCTGCCCGGCTTGGTCGACGCCCATCACCACGCCTGGCTGGGCGCGATGCGCCGCATGATGCCCGACGTCGATGACCTGTTCGCGTATATCGCCGTCGTCGCCGACACCCTGGGCGCGCATTACCGTCCCCTGGACATGTACTTGAGCACAAAGCTGACGGCCATCGCCTCGCTCGACGCCGGCATCACCACCATCATCGATGCCTGCCACAGTTCGCGCAGCCCGGCGCATACCGACGCCGCGCTCGACGCGCTCGCCACCAGCGGCATCCGGGCCCTGCACATGGTTGGCGCGGCGATGGACAAGGGCGCGTCGTCGGCCCACCTGCCGCGCGATCTGGAGCGCCTGGCACGCCAATGGAACAAGGAAGCGAGCCTGGTCCACGTGGGCCTGTTTGGCCAGTTCAATCTCGACTGGTGGCAGGCCGCGCGCGCGCTCGACATGCGTATCCTGACCGAATTCATCGGCGACCTCGCCACGCTCGGACCGGAATTCGCCGTCCCCGGCGTGCTCGGCCCGCACAACATCTTCAACCACTGCACCCGCCTGCCGGCCGAGACCTGGCGCCTGTTCGCCGAGGCCGGCGTCAACGTCACCGTCAATCCGCGCTCGGACGCGCTGTTCGGCTTCGACGACGAGGGTTTCGCCTATCAGCAGGCGATCGACCACGGCCTCGCGCCGGCACTCGGCATCGACCTCGACACCGCCTTCGGCAGCGACATGTTCGGCGAGATGCATGCGCTGTTCGGACAGCAGCGATCCGCCATGCGCTACCGCCGGTTCCGCGGCGAGACCGAGGTGCCGCGGCCGATCGGCGTGCAGGCGGTGCTGGAAGCGGCCACCGTCAACGGCGCCCGCGCCGCCGGCCTGGCCCATGCCATCGGGACGCTCACGCCGGGCAAACAGGCCGACATCATCATGGTCCGCACTAGCGGCGCCGCGGTGTTCCCGGTGACGAACGCGATCGGTACGATCGTCCAGGCGGTCGAGCGCGCGGATGTGGATACGGTGATGGTCGCCGGCCACATGCGCAAGCGCGCGGGCAAGCTGGTCGGGGTCGACCTGGACAAGCTCGCCGCCGAGGTGACGGCATCGCGCGATTTCCTGCTGGAGCAAAGTGGCTACCGCGCGGATCTGTTCGCCACCAAGACCGGCGCCACAGGCAATGCAGCCTGAAGCAGCCTTGCACCCCCACATGGAGTCCATGATGTCATTGCCCCTCACCCCAACGATGCACCCTGCCGGTTCCGCGCCGGCGCTCGAGCGGCCGGCGCCCGCCGTCATCGCCGCCCTGTTCTGCGGCTATCTCGCGGTCGGCCTGCCCTTGCCTGTCATCCCCCTGTTCATTCACGACAAACTCGGCTTCGGCAATCTGACGGTCGGGCTGATCATCGGTATCCAGTTTCTGGCCACCGTGCTCAGCCGTGGCTATGCGGGCCGCCTGACCGATCACTACGGGGGCAAGCGAGCGGCCCTGCAGGGCGCCGCCTTGAGTGCCCTGGGCGGCCTGCTGTACGTGGTCGCGGCCCTTCCCGGCCTGTCCGCCACGGTCAGTCTTGCCGTGCTGCTTGCCGGCCGGGTGACGGCGGGTATGGGAGAAAGCCAATTCGTGACCGGCTGCGTGTCGTGGTCGATCGCTTCGGTAGGCGCCCGGCGCGCCGGCATGTCGATGTCCTGGACCGGGATCGCGATGTTCGGTGCGCTGGCCATCGGCGCCCCGGCAGGCATGGCCTTGTACGTCCACCAGGGCCTGGCGCTGACCATGCTTGCCTGCGTTGCGGCGCCCGTGCTCGGGCTGGTCATCGCCGCCGGCGCCCGGCCCTATTTCGCGCCGCCAGGGGAGCGTCTGCCATTCAGCAAAGTCCTGCGCCAGATCTGGCGCGAAGGCGCGGGCCTGATGCTGCAGGGTGTCGGCTTGTCGGGCCTCACCGCCTTCGCCTCGCTGTATTTCACCACCCGTGGCTGGGAGCACGCGGGCCTCGTGATGACAGCCTTCGGCGCCGGCTTCATCTTTGTGCGCATCGCGCTCGGCCATCTGCCGGACCTGGCAGGCGGCTACCGCGTGGCGCTCTGGTCGCTCTTGATCGAAGCCGTCGGTCAGGCCATGCTGTGGCGTGCCCCGCACGAAGCGATGGCGCTCGGCGGCGCGCTGGTCACCGGCCTCGGTTGCGCACTGGTGTTTCCGGCGCTCGGCGTGGAAGCGCTCAAGCGGGTACCGCCGGCCAACCGCGGCAGCGCCATGGGCGCCTTTGTCGCATTCCTCGACATCGCTTATGGCCTGGCCGGTCCAGCGGCGGGACTGGTTGCAGGCCGCTTCGGCTATGCGTCCGTCTACTTGCTCGGCACCGTCGCCGCGCTAGGCGGCGTCATCCTCGTTTTCAGGCTGCACCGCCACAGCACATGATCGCACTCCGGCTTGCTTTCATGGTCAAACATTCATACAAAGGAGAACCAACATGGGACGCATTTTCATATCCGGCTCGTCTGCCGGCCTTGGCCTGATGGCAGGCGAACTCCTGGTGGCACAAGGCCATCGGGTTGTCCTTCACGCCCGCAATGCGAAGCGCGCCGATGAGGCCAGGCGGCACTTACCCGCGGCCGAGGACATTGTCCAGGGCGACCTCGAAACCATTGCGGGCATGCGTGAGGTCGCGGCGCGCGTCAATGCGCTCGGCCGCTTCGATGCGGTTATTCACAATGCCGCCGTCGGCTACCGCGAAAAGGCCCGCCTCACTGCGGACGGCCTCCCGCATGTGTTCGCGATCAACACCTTGTCGGCCTATGTTCTGACGGCGCTGATCGAGCGGCCCGCGCGCCTGGTCTACCTGAGTTCGGGCCTGCACCACCAGGCACACGCCAACCTCGATGATCTGCTCTGGCGCACGCGCGGCTGGAATGGATCGACCGCTTACGCCGAGAGCAAACTGCACGACGCCATGCTGGCCTTTGCGCTTGCCCGCCGCTGGCCAGGCGTGCAAGCGAATGCGCTTGAGCCGGGCTGGGTGCCGACCCGGATGGGAGGGGCCGGAGCGACGGACGACATGGACCAGGCCCACCTCACCCAGGCGTGGCTCGCCGCCGCGGACGATCCGCGCTCGCGGGTCACGAATCAGTACTTCTATCACATGCGCCCGCTCGATCCCAATCCGCAATCGCGGGATGTGGCGCTGCAGGACCGGCTCATTGAACTATGCCGGGCCTGTTCGGGTATTGCGCTGCCGGTTTGAATGCCTGGCCTTGCGGACGGCTCATGCGGCGGCCGAGCGGATCAACTGCTCGAGCGCCAACGAGGCCTTGCTCCGGTAGCGGGCCGCATGGCGCAGCATGAAGAACTGGCGCCCCGGCAGCGTCAAGTTCGCACGGGCGAGCACACCGCTTTGCACGTGCGCGGCGACCACCAGCTCGGACAGGACGGTCGCAAACTGGCCTTCCATGACCGCCGAGCGCACCGCTTCGTTCGACGGCAGCGTCAGGGCGACCTCCAGGCTGCGCGGATCGACGCCCATCGCCGTCAGCGCGGATTCGAACGCCGCGCGCGTGCCCGATCCCGGTTCGCGCAAGATCCAGCGCGCGGCGCGCAAGTCCGCAGGCGTCAGGCGCTTGCCCGCGGCCCAGGGATGGCTGGACGGCGTCACCGCCACCATCCGGTCGTCGGCAATGGCCTGCACCGACAGCGCCGGGTTGTCGATCGTGCCCTCCACGAAGCCCAGATCGGCCATCCCCTGCGCCACCGCCTGCGCCACGCTCGAGGTGTTGCCCACGCTGAGACTCAGTTCGATCAAGGGATACGCCTCGCGAAAGCGCACCAGGAAGCGCGCCAGCCAATAGCTGGCCACCGTTTGGCTGGCATGGACAGTCAGCGTTCCGCGCTTCAGGCCGCCCAACTCGGCAAGCGTCAATTCCGCCGCGCGGGCGCTGGCGAGGGTGCGCCGCGCTTCTTCCAAAAAGACCCGGCCCGCCTGGTTGATCTCGATGCCCCGTCCGATCCGGTCGAACAAGGGCGTGCCATAACGCTCCTCCAATGCCTTGATCGAGGCGCTGACCGCCGACGGCGTCAACGCCAGGATCGCGGCGGCCTGCGTGAGGTGCTGGCGCTCCGCCACCGCGACAAAAATCCTCAGCTGTTCCAGCGTCATGATCGTTCACTTTCTCAGGATGATTTATCCAATATTGTAAGCTGGACAGAACGATCTGTCGAATCGATAATCGCTCGTATCGGGCATCCAGGGAGCGGCGACATGTTGAAACAAGCGATAGGCCGGGTGCGCGAGGCGGTTCCCGGTGTGGCCCTGTGCGGCCTGGTGACCGCCGCCGCGACAGCGCTGGAGGCCATCGAGAGCGCGCTGCTGGGGCGTGCCTGGATCGAAAGCCTGGTCCTGGCGATCTTGCTGGGCACGGCGCTGCGGACCGTGCACCGGATCGATCCGCGCTTCGATCCCGGCATCCGGGTCGGCGCAAAATTATTGCTCGAGATTGCCGTCGTGCTGCTCGGGGCCTCGGTCAGCGCCGGCGCCCTGCTGGAGAATGGCGCTGGCCTGATCGGCGGGATCGTGGCGGTGGTCGCGCTGGCGATCGTGCTCAGTTATGCCATCGGCCGCGGCTTCGGGCTACCGCGCAAGATGGCGCTGCTGATCGCCTGCGGCAATTCGATCTGCGGTAACTCCGCGATCGCGGCGGTGGCGCCAGTGATCGATGCCGACGGCCAGGAGGTCGCGGCCGCGATCGCGTTCACCGCCGTGCTGGGGGTGGTGGTGGTCCTCGCGCTGCCGCTGCTGGACGCGCGCCTGTCGTTCTCGCCGATGCAGTTCGGCGTGTTCGCCGGGCTGACCGTGTATGCGGTGCCGCAGGTGCTGGCGGCGGCCGGCGCGGTCTCCGTGAGCAGCGTCCACATCGGCACGCTGGTGAAGCTGGTGCGCGTCTTGATGCTGGGACCGGTGGTGCTGGTATTGTCCTTGCTGGGCCGCGGCGATGGGCGGCGCCGGCCCTCGCTGTCGCATATGGTGCCCTGGTTTATTGCGGGCTTCCTGTTGTTGCTGGCAATGCGCTCGCTGGGCGCGATCCCGCAAGCCGCGATGGCGCCGACCCACGCGACGGCAAACTTCCTGACCATCATGTCGATGGCCGCGCTCGGGCTCGGGGTGGACGCCCGCGCGGTGATGCACGCCGGCGGCCAGGTCGCGGCCGTCGTCGTGCTCTCCCTGCTGGGACTGGCGGGTATCAGTTATGCGCTGATAAAGCTGCTTGGCATCGCCTGAGGCCTGCCGCCGCTATGCTTCGCGATGCAGGACC
>DASRXO010000479.1:0-2399 GCA_035654095.1 Telluria sp. | reverse complement strand
CTTGCGTGGCGAGTTGGTGTATTCAGCGCGTCTGCGGGCGCCATGGAGCATTGTTTTTCCCAAGGGGTCGGCGCATTTCTATTTTGTCGAGACCGGCGCCATGTGGGTAAAGACGCTGGGCGCCGAACCGATTGCCGTGGGCCAGGGCGACATGCTGCTGCTGCCGCATGGTACCGGCCACGTGATGTGCGATGACCCGGCCACGCCCCCGGCCGACATCGGCAGCCTTATCGGCGCACACTTCGACCGCGACAACTCGGTACTCGATTACGGCGGTGACGGCGCACCGGCCCGCATCGTCGGCGGCCTGTTCCATTTCGAAGGGGGATCGCTGTCCGCCATCATGACGGCCCTGCCCTTGGTGGTGCACCTCCCCAGCGTAGAGGGCAAGACGCCGGACTGGCTGTACGCACTGACCCATTTCCTGGTCAAGGAATCGCATGAGGCCGAACCCGGCTCGTCGCTGATGATTTCGCGGCTGATCGATTTGCTGGTGATACGCACGCTGCGCACCTGGGCCGCCAGCCAGACCCATCCGAGCAGCTGGGTCGGCGGGCTGGGCGACGAACGCATCGGCCGCGCACTGAGCGCCATCCATGCCGCGCCCTATCATCACTGGACGGTGGAAGGGCTGGCCGGGATCGCCGCCATGTCACGCTCGATTTTTGCCGAACGCTTCACGGCGCGGGTCGGCGAGGCGCCATTGCAGTACGTCAAACGCTTGAAGTTGACGCTGGCGGCGGACATGCTCTCCAGCGGCGGGTTGCGCGTCACTCAGGCGGCGGAACGCATCGGTTACGCGTCGGACGCGGCCTTCAGCCGTGCCTTCAAGGCACAGTTCGGCTACGCGCCGAGCGAAGCGGGGCAACGTCACGGCGCTGCCTTGAGCCCGACGGGTTCCTCAGTGTGACGGGACTAAAAAACGGCGAGACCGCCACTCGGGTGCGCGGCCTGATTGAAAGCATTCTTGCTTGGCCTAGGGCGAGCGGTTCCAGCGCTCCAATCCGCTTGAAGCTTGCTGTAACGTACTATTTATGAAAACTTGGCTTTCATTATTTGCCATGTACAACTAATGAAAAATTAAGAACCGGGTTTAAAGTATCGGTGCACACTCTGGGAGGTTAAAAAAAAGACATTTAAATCCACCACACCTTCATTCCGGAGTCCCAATGCGCGCCATGCAGAAGTCGTTTCAGCAGAAATTGATCGCAGCAATCTCGATCGCGGTCTTGATGCCGCTCGCGCAAGCGGGCGTGATCGATCATCCCGCATCGATCGTCGATCACGGAACGTATATCACCGATACTGTAAATCAGCTTGATTGGTACAAATTCAGCAATCCCGTCAATACGGTCGGCTGGTCGATGGATACCTGGATGGGCAATGCTTTGCCAGGCTGGTCCGTTGCGAGCGTGAATCAAGTCAAGGGCCTGGAAGCGCAATTCGGCTGGACCGCCGATACACTTGTCGCCTGGGGCGACAATTATGGCTTGACCGAAGCCATGGCCACCTACCTCGGGCATACCTATTCCTTCTACTCGGGCGATAATCTCGACGACGGCACATTCATGATCCAGGCAATGACGTCGGACGCCTATTATTTTTTCAATCCCGCCACCCAGGACACGGATGACCTACGATACCAAGTGACAACCTCCCAGTTCTTCACCGAAGCGGATGGTTCGGGGGCGACGCTTTATTTCGGCGACTATGTCAATAGCGAGTTTGCTTTCCGCAAGCCCGGCGAGGCGGACGACCCTACCGGCATCTGGCTGTCACGGGCCAGTGTCGAGGGGGGAGGCGGCGCCGGCGTGGACTGCGGCAGGCTCGCACCTTGCCCCGACAATCAAGTTGGCGAACCGCACTCGGTATGGCTGTCGCTGCTCGGGCTTGGCGGGCTTGTCGCCTTTCGACGCAGCCGGTTTTATCAGGCCGACCGTATTACTGAAAAACATATCCTCGTCTAGCGGAGCACCTGGTCGGACGAAACGATGCGCACGTCGTGCATCTGGTTCAAATAGGCTTCGAGATACCACTTGTGGCTCGCGCCGACAATGACCAGCGTACGGCTCCCCGGCAGATCGCCGATGGCTTCCCGGATGTTCGCGGCCATGCGCAGGTTGCGCGTCTCCCACCAGGCGACGTAGCCGCGGCCAAATTGTTGCGGGGAGCCTTCTTCGAGCGCCGCGCCGAAGTCGCTGTCGTAGATGAGCCTGGCCGTCGACGGATCGTTGAGGGCGCGATACAGCGCCATGACGCCTTCGGCATCGCCGAGCCGGGCATACAGGCCTTCGTCCGTCTGCTTGCGCTTCGCGTTCGCGGGATTGTCCCAAGCCTTCGCGATGGCTTCGCCGGCCGCTTTCGGGTCCGGGTCGGGCGCATCCGCCGTGTGGTCGTCT
>DASRXO010000478.1:0-2076 GCA_035654095.1 Telluria sp. | reverse complement strand
CGGCATCGAACGGGTGCTGGTATGACCACATGCGAACTGTGCGAGCTGGCGGCCGAACCGGTCTACCGCGACGACAAGCTGGCGGTGATCCTGGTCGACGATCCGAACTACCCGGGTTTCTGCCGCGTGATCTGGAACGCGCACGTGAAAGAGATGAGCGACCTCGCGCCGGCCGACCGGCTGGCGCTGAACGAGGCGGTCTGGCAGGTCGAGCTGGCGCTGCGCGAGGTGCTGGCGCCGGGGAAGATCAACCTGGCCAGCCTCGGTAACATGACGCCGCATTTGCACTGGCACGTGATCCCGCGCTTCGCCGACGACGCGCAATTTCCGAATCCGGTATGGAGCGCGCCGGTGCGCCGGACCGAAGAACCGATCTTGGCGGCGCGCCGTGCGCTGCTGCCGCAACTGGGCGCGGCGATCCTGCGCCGTTTAAAACAATGAACCCTACCGCCATCACCCTCCACCAAAAATCGCGCGTGCTCGATATCGCCTTCGACGACGGCAGCGCGTTCTCGCTGCCGTTCGAATTCCTGCGCGTGTACTCGCCCTCGGCCGAAGTGCGCGGCCACGGCCAGGGGCAGGAAGTGCTCCAGCTGGGCAAGCGCGAGGTCGGCATCGCCGCGCTCGAACCGGTCGGCAATTACGCGCTGCAGCCGACCTTCACCGACGGCCACGACACCGGCCTGTACTCGTGGGACTACCTGCACAAGCTGGGCAGCCAGCAGCAGGCGCTGTGGCACGACTACATGGCGCGCCTGCAGGCCGCCGGCTTCGCGGGCGACAGCGGGCGCGAACCCGGCGCCGCGATCCCCGGCGCGCCGACCAAGGCCCACGGCTGCGGCCACCAACACTAAAAATATCTTAAGCGCCGCTTGATGTATTGATCGGCCTGTGGCTGCATG
Organism: Telluria sp.; assembly: GCA_035654095.1. Classification (GTDB taxonomy): domain Bacteria; phylum Pseudomonadota; class Gammaproteobacteria; order Burkholderiales; family Burkholderiaceae_D; genus Telluria_A. The sequence goes on along the minus strand of DASRXO010000478.1, from coordinate 1,174 downwards.
GTACCGTCGCCCTCTTTCTTTTTCGGGGTGACATCCATGAACCATCGCTTCACCGCCGCCGTGCTGGCGGCTGCGCTGCTGTGCGCACCGGCCTTCGGGGCCGACGTCCCGGGCCGTTTCACGCTGGACGTCAAGATCGACGGTGCGGGTCACCAGGCCAAGGGCCGCGAGCATTCCAGGTTCACCACCGAGGAGAGCGTGCATGCGGCCTTCACGCTGGTGGGCTCGGGCGTGCCCGAAGATGCCAACCAGCTCGACAGCTACAGGGCGCCGCCAAATCCGGCAAGCAGCGCACGACGCTGAAAATACCGACCAGCAGCACCTTGGGCGGTACCGGCGAGAAGATCATCAACGTCGAAATGAGCTGGAACTTCGACGGCAAGTAGCCGAGCTGCGCACGGCTGAGCGGCATCAACCGCTGTTCCTCCCGTGCGGTCTCCATAGCGCTTGTATAATGCAGCCACATCCAACTGGCTGCTTACTATGACCAACACCACCCATTTCGGCTACAAAACCGTATCGGAGGACGACAAAGTCCACGAGGTCGCCAAGGTCTTCCATTCGGTCGCGTCCAAGTACGACGTGATGAACGACCTGATGTCGGCCGGCTTGCACCGCTTGTGGAAGACGTTCACCATCGCCAACGCGGCGGTGCGCCCCGGCTTCAAGGTGCTCGATATCGCCGGCGGCACCGGCGACCTGTCCAAGGCCTTCGCCAAGCAGGCCGGCCCCAGCGGCGAGGTTTGGCTCACCGACATCAACGAGTCGATGCTGCGCGTGGGCCGCGACCGCCTATTGAATACCGGCCTGGTGACCCCCACCTTACTGTGCGATGCGGAAAAGTTGCCGTTTCCTGATAACTATTTCGACCGCGTGAGCGTGGCCTTTGGCCTGCGCAACATGACGCACAAGGACCAGGCGCTGGCCGAAATGCGGCGCGTGCTCAAGCCCGGCGGCAAGCTGCTGGTGCTGGAATTCTCGAAAGTCGCGGCGCCCCTGCAAAAGCCGTACGACCTGTACTCGTTCTCGGTGTTGCCTTGGCTGGGCCAGAAGATCGCCGGCGATGCCGACAGTTATCGCTATCTGGCGGAATCGATCCGCATGCATCCGGACCAGGAAACCCTGAAGACCCTGATGCAGGAAGCCGGCCTGGAACGCGTGGAATACTTCAATT
>DASRXO010000477.1:0-2696 GCA_035654095.1 Telluria sp. | reverse complement strand
TCGGCGAGGATGGGGGCGGCGTCGCCGGGGTCGACCGCGGCGGCGTGCACGCCGTCATGGATCAGCCACAGGTAATTGTCCTTAAAGGCGGGAACGCCAACGACGCTCAAGGCGCTGCGAGGTATAGTGGTCATGTGCTAGGGTTCAATGAAAAGGTAAGCATGGATAGCGCGGCATCCGAAAAATCCATTATAGCGCTGGACGGCTGGCTGCAATCGCCGGCTGGCGCCTACGTGCGGGCCTGGGAGCAAGCCTGCCTCGACGAGCTGACGGCCGACATTTTCGGCTACAACGCGGTGCAGATCGGGCTGCCGCAGATCGATGCGCTGGCGGCCAACCGCATGGCCAACAAATGGCAGGCCGCGACGCGCACCTCGAACGCCGAGCAACTGGCGCTGGCGGCCGGCGGCAAGCAGATCGCCGTCGCGCTCGACTTCGCCGACCTGCCGTTCGCTTCGCAAAGCCTGGACCTGGTGGTGCTGCCGCACGTGCTCGAATTCGCGGCCGAGCCGCACCAGGTGCTGCGCGAGGTCGAGCGGGTGCTCATCCCCGAGGGCCAGGTCATCATCTGCGGCTTCAATCCGGCCAGCCTGTGGGGCTTGCGCCAGGGGCTGGCGCGCGTCACGCGCAACCACTACTTGCCGGTGGCCGGGGAATTCATCTCTATGCCGCGTATGAAAGACTGGTTAAAATTGCTCAATCTCGGCGTCAGCCGCAGCCATTTCGGCTGTTATGCGCCGCCTTGCCGCACCGTCCAGTGGCTCAACCGTTTCGCCTTCATGGAGCCGGCCGGGCAGCGCTGGTGGCCCTACCTGGGCGCGGTGTACATGGTGCATGCGATCAAGCGGGTCAAGGGCATGAACATCATCGGCCCGGCCTGGAACAAGAAATCGGCCGCCGCCCCGCAAGCGGTGCCGGCCACTAACCGGAAGAAAGTACAGCAGCAACCATGAGTAAAGTAGAGATTTACGCGGACGGCGCCTGCAAGGGCAACCCCGGCACCGGCGGCTGGGGCGCGCTGCTGGTGGCCGACGGCCACGAGAAGGAACTCTTCGGCGGCGAGCTGAACACCACCAACAACCGCATGGAATTGCGCGCCGTGATCGAAGCGCTGGGCGCGCTCAGGCGGCCGTGCGAGGTGGTGCTCTACACCGACAGCCAGTACGTACAAAAGGGCATCTCCGAATGGATCCACGGCTGGAAGGCGCGCGGCTGGAAGACCGCGGCCAAGGAGCCGGTCAAGAACGAAGACCTGTGGAAGGCGCTCGACCTGGCGCAGGGCCAGCACAGGGTCGAATGGCGCTGGGTGCGCGGCCACAACGGCCATCCCGGCAATGAGCGCGCCGATTCGCTGGCCAACCGCGGCGTCGAGACCGTGCGCCGCTGAGCCTGCCGGCGCGCTTTGCTATACTGCGCGTCATCGTGTCACCAACTCATCATCGAACATGCGCCAAATTAAGTCGTTCCATATAGTTAGAAGGACTGTCAACGGTGGTGGCTTTCTCCTATATGCGGCACCTCGAAAGGGTCGCAAAATTGCATGTGTTTAACAGTATTTTGTAAACAATCGGCATTTTTTACGCATAACCGTTTACACTTTTTCTGTCGCACCGCTGGGCAGGCGGAAGCATAAAAGCGCAGCACCCCAACAGGAGCATGTGTCGCACTAGACGCGAGTACGGCGGCTTCCGCAGCATATTCCTAATTTTGAGTATCCCGCAAACGGCGTAACTAAGACAAGTTGGTAACAATGATTCCGTTAAATACTGTATGTTTTCGTAGGTTCCCGTCTTTGTGAGCGCGAAGGCCGGGTCAGCGGTTTTCGTCCACATTTCTGATATCCATTTTGGTCAGGAGAGAGATCAGCGCGTCCACATCCACAACGATGTGAAGCGCCAACTGATCGCAGACGCGAAGCGTGTTGTGAGGGGAGATCTGAAGGCTACTGCGGCCGCGATCTTGGTTACAGGTGACATCGCGTTTTCGGGCGTGGAGGAACAGTTCAAAGTGGCGGGCGAATGGCTCGACCTACTGGCGGATGCGGTTGGGTGCCCTCAGAACCAGGTGCAGATGGTGCCTGGAAATCACGATCTTGATCGCAACAAAACCTCTCGAAGCGCGCAACACTTGCTCGACCTGATCCGAGCTGGCGGCCCGGCGGAATACGAGGAAGTGATGAGCAATCCCACGGACCGCGCCGCACTGTTCGCCCGGTTTGAGGACTACGAGCGCTTTTGCTATGGCTATCGGTGCGAGCTGGACGGCGAGGCAAAGGCCGCGACGAATCTGCAGATTACGCTGGCGCCGGGACGGTCGGTTCGCTTCATCCGTATGAATTCCTCGCTCCTCTGTACCGGAGAAGAGAGACACGACGAGCCCGAGCTTGTACTCGGCGAACGACAATTCATCATCGATCGCGACGATGGTGTCGAAAACATCGTGCTGATTCACCATCCATTGAACTGGTATAAGGACAGCGCGGACGTAAAGACATATATTGATAGCCGAGCGCGGATACTCATTACAGGACACGAACACCAGCCCGACGTCAAGGTGGAGGAAGTCGGCGAGGGCGCCGACTTGATGATGCTTGCGGCAGGTGCGACCGTGCCGTTTAGGTCGAACGCGATCTACACTTTCACTTACAACGTGATTGAGCTTGAGTGGGACCCTGCTGACGACGATCTAATTGTTAC
>DASRXO010000476.1:0-2702 GCA_035654095.1 Telluria sp. | reverse complement strand
GCTCTTGAACATCAGGCTGGCGATCAGCGCCACCGCGAAGTAGGGCAGGCCCTGCGCGAAGTAGAGGGTGGGAACCCAGGCGAGGGGACTGCGTGCGGTCGTACTCTTGTCGGTCATCGGGGTCTCCATTTTTTGTTGTGCGCGTTGGCCGGCTTATGCAAAGCCCGGCACCGGGACGCGGCCTTGCGCCTCCAGCTGGCCGGCCAGCCAGGCGTTGACCGCCTCCAGCGCCGGCGCCGCGAAGCCATAGGTCATCAAGGCCGGCGCGGCGATGTCGAGCGCCTGGTAGGGGTTCCACAGCGCCAGGTGCAGGTCCGGCTTCCAGTTGCTGCGCGCGTGCTGGCCGTAGCGCAGGCGCGAGGTCGAGGCCAGGATCGTGAAGCGGCCGTCCTTGGGCAGCGCGCTCCAGTCGAAGCTCTCGGCATCGGCGAAGGTCACCGTCTCCACCTCGTACAGCTTGCCCAGCGAGGCGGCCACCACCGCGGCCGGCACGCCGGCTTCCGACACGCCATCGCTGACCACGTCCTGGCGCACCACCAGCCGCAGCTTGGCGCCGGGTGCCGGCCGCTGCGGATTGCCGCGCGCGGTCAGGCCGCGGCGCCAGCCCTCGGCCATCACGGCGCGGTCGGCCGCGTCCTGCGTGTATTCGCGTGCTTCGCAAGGGTAGGTCTTGGCCAGCGCGGACAGGCGCGCCAGGCGCTGGTTGACCTCGTCCATCGACAGCGTACCGTCCTGCAGCGCGGCGGCGATCGCGTCCAGCGTGTCGTTTTGGGTTTCGCGGGTGCCCAGCGCCATCACCATGTCGGCGCCCGCCGCCAGCGCGCGCACCGCGGCCTGGCCGGCGCCGTAGCGGCCGGCGATCGCGTGCATGTCCATGCCGTCGGTGATGATCACGCCGCGGTATTGCCACTCCTCGCGCAGCAGATCGTGCAGGATGCGGCGCGACATGGTGGCCGGGAATTCGGCGTCCAGGGCGGGGTAGACGATGTGCGCCGTCATCACCGCCGGCGCGCGTTCGGACGCGAGGCGGAACGGCGCGAACTCGAAGCGCTCCAGTTCCTCCAGCGGTTTGTCGACGGTCGGCAGGTCGCGGTGCGAATCGACGCTGGTGTCGCCGTGGCCGGGGAAGTGCTTGACGCAGCAGGCCACGCCCTCGGCCTCGCTGCCCGCCATCCAGGCCATCGCCAGTTCGCTGGCGCGCTGCGGATCGGCGCCGAACGAGCGCTCGGCGATGACCGGGTTGTCCGGGTTGTTGTTCAGGTCCAGCACCGGCGCGAAGTTCCAGTTGAAGCCGAGCGCCTTGACCGCGCGCGCCACCGCCGCGCCGATGCCGCGCGCCAGTTCGGTGTCGTTGGCCGCGCCCAGCGCCATCGCCGCCGGCGGGGCCGGCACCCAGGTCGAGCGCACCACGGCGCCGCCTTCCTGGTCGATGGCGATCAGCGCATCCGGCCCCATCACCGCGCGCAACTCGCGCGTGAGGCGGGTCAGTTGCGCGGAGTCGGTCATGTTCCCGCGGAACAGGCAGACCCCGCGCACGCCGTTCGCGCGCAGGAAGTCGGCGGTGTCGGCATCGAGCTCGGTGCCGGGAAAGCGGATCATGATGAGTTGACCGGCTATTTTTCTGAATTGGTTCATTTGACTGCTCCGTCCATGCCGCGCATGAAAAATCGTTGGGTGAAAAGGAAAGCCGCGAGCGTCGGCACGATCGTGAGGATGGTGCCGGCCGCGATCACGCGCGTGCTGCTGCCGAAAGTGCCGCGCAGGTACAGCACGCCGACCGAGAGCGGGAATTCGTCCGGCTTGCTCATCACGATCGAAGGCCAGATGTATTCGTTCCACGCCTCCACCGCGGTCAGGATGCCGACCGTCGCCAGCCACGGCGCGATCAGCGGCAGCATGATCTTGCTGAAGATGGTCCACTCCGAGGCGCCGTCCACGCGCGCGGCGTCGACCAGGTCTTGCGGCACCTCTTCGAAGGCCTGTTTGAGCAGCAGGATTGCGACCGCGGTCACCACGTTGGGCAGGATCACGCCGGTGTAGGTATCGACCAGGCTCAGTTTGGTGACCGTGATGAAGTTGACCAAAAAATTGACCTCGGACGGCAGCACCAGCGTCGCCAGGATCAGGCCGAACACCAGCCTGCGGCCGCGGAACCGCATGCGCGCCAGCGGGTAGGCCGCCATCGAGCACAAGACCAGTTTCCAGAACACGGTGCAGGCCGCGATCAGCACCGAGTTCTTGAAGAAGGCGAGCAGCGGGATCGCGCGGAACACCTCGGCGAAGTTGGCCAGCGAGGGCGCACGCGGCCAGAAGGTGGGCGGGAAAGCGAACACATTGCCCTCGGTCGAGAGCGCGGTGACCAGCGTCCACCAGAACGGGAACACGCACACCAGCGCCAGTGCGCACAGGATCAGGTAGTGGGCCAGGGTGCGCATGGTCAGCGGTGCTTCGGCTTCAGGTAGCGCAGGCACAGCAGCGCGATGCCGATGCAGAACACCGACACCACGAAGCTGGCGGCCAGCGCGCGCGGCAGCTTGAGGTGCTTGAGGCCCTGGTCGTAGGCGTAGTACAGCGCGGTGAAGGTCGAGTTCATCGGGCCGCCCTGGGTGAGCACATCGACTTCCTGGTAGGCCTTGAGCGCAGCCAGCACCGACAGGATCGAGCACACCATGATGGTTGGGCGCAGCATCGGCACCGTGATC
>DASRXO010000475.1:0-3306 GCA_035654095.1 Telluria sp. | reverse complement strand
TCGCGCCCGGCCAGCACGGCGGGAATGGCTTGCTGCTGGACCGGCGTGGGCGTGCGGTAGCCCAGGGTCTCGAGCGAGCGCAGGAGTGGGTCGATCAGGCCGAGCGAGACAAACGACATCGGGATACCTTGCAGCTGGAAGAGAATAGGCGACAGTTTACCCTGCCGCGCGCCGGCAAGCGCCAAAACCGCGCGGCAGGCGGTCAGCGGGCGGGCAGGACGGTGGCGGCGGCCGGCTGGGCGACGGTCGGCTTGATGGGCTCGTGCCTGTCCTTGCAGGCGGCCAGCAGCAGGCAGGCCAGCAGCAGGGCGCGCCACGGGAAGCGGGATGTATCCATGGGAATCTCCCTGAAAATCCCATCATATCGGCAACCGCGGCCGGATGGCGCGCTGTAAAAACGGCCAAAACCATGATAGATTTTGTGGCGGCAAGATTATCCGAGAGAAAAACAATCATGAAGGGGAAATAAGCATGGCCCAGCATTCCCGCAGGACCCATTTGTTGGCAGCACTGATCGCGCTGGCGCTGGCCGGGGCGGCGCCCGCGCTGCCCGCGGCCGAAGCGGCCGGCGCGCCGGCGCTGGCGGCCGCCACGGCGGCCAAGCCCGATCCCGCGTTCGACCTGTGGGCCGACCAGTTCGCCGCCGACTGGGTGCGCCTGTCGCCCGAACGCGCCAGCGCGGTCCAGTATTTTTCAAGCCCCGAGCAGGCCGCGCTCGACCGCCAGCTTACGCCGCTGACCCAGGCCCAGCGCGACAAGGCGCATGCGCTGGCCGCGGCCGGCGTGGCGCGCCTCGACCAGTTCCTCGCCGGGCCATTGAGCGCCGGCCAGCGGGTGTCGGCGCTGACCATGCGCTGGTCGCTGGCCAATGCACTGGCCGCCGAGCCGTTTGAAGACCACAGCTTCGTGTTCTCGCAATTTAGCGGCACCCATATTGCGCTGGTCTCCTTCATGACCGAGACCCATCCGCTGCGCCGCGCGGCCGACGTCGACAGCTACCTCGCGCGCCTCGAACAGATCGGCACGCGCATGGACGAGGCCACCGCGCGTGCGCGTGCGGCGGCCGCGCGCGGGCTGATCCCGCCCCGCTTCATCCTCGAAAAAGCGCAGGGCCAGGTGGACGCTTTCCTGAAACCGGCGCCCGCGCAAAACGTGCTGGTGAGCGCGCTGGCGCGGCGCAGCGAGACGCTGGCCGACCTCACGCCGGCAGCGCGCGCCGCGGCGCTGGCCAAGGCCGCCCGCATCGTCGCCGAACAGATCGTGCCGGCGTATGCGCGCACCCAAACCTTCCTCGCCGAGCTGCATCCGCGTACCGGCGACGCGGCCGGCCTCTCGCGCCTGCCGAACGGCGCCGCCGCTTACGCCCAGGCGCTGGCCGGCTTCACCGGCACCGCGCTGAGCGCAGCCGAGATCCACGCGATCGGCCTGCGCGAAGTGGCGCGCATCGAAGCCGAGATGGACCGTCACCTGCGCGCCCTCGGCTTCACCGAAGGCGGCATCGCGGAGCGCATGCGCAAGCTCGATGCGACCTTCCAGCCGGCCGCCGGCGCCGATCCGCGCCCGGCGCTGCTGGCGCGCTACACCGGGATGGTGCGCGACGCCGAGCGCCGCAGCGACGCCCTGTTCAAGCTGAAGCCGCGCGCACCGGTCGAAGTGCGGCGCGAACCGGCGCTGACCGAGGCCAGCGCGGCGGCCCACTATTCGATTCCGGCGCCGGACGGCAGCCGCCCCGGCGTGTTCTGGGTGCCGATGCCCGGCCCGACCTTCAAGATGGTGCAGATGCGCAGCCTGTCGTATCACGAGGCGGTGCCGGGCCACCATTTCCAGCTCGCGATCCAGCAGGAGTTGAGCGGCTTGCCGAAGTTCCGCAGCATGCGCATCTTCGGCGGCGGCAGCGCGCATACCGAGGGCTGGGCGCTGTACACCGAGCGGCTGGCGGTGGAGCAGGGCTGGTACGCGGGCGACCTGCCGGCGCTGCTCGGCGCGCTCGATTCCGAGCTGTTCCGCGCGCGCCGGCTGGTGGTCGACACCGGCCTGCACACCAAGGGCTGGACGCGCCAGCAGGCGATCGACTACGGCATCGATGCGTCCGAGGTCGAGCGCTATGTGGCGTGGCCGGGCCAGGCCTGTTCCTACATGCTGGGCATGCTGCGCATCGTCGAGTTGCGCGAAAAGGCGCGCGCGGCGCTGGGGCCGAAGTTCTCGCTGCCGGCCTTCCACGACGTGGTGCTGCGCACCGGCTCGGTGCCGATGGACGTGCTGGGCGCGGTGGTCGACCAGTGGATCGCGGAGCAGAAGGCGAGCTGACCTGGTGGGCTGCATTTGGTTCCCGCGCGGCGCTTGCGTGTCCGCACGGGACGCCGGAGGGATTCGTGAAATAGTGAGTGCTGCTTGCTATACTGATCCCGAGGAGGGCGCATGGCTGGAGCGCGTTTCAATCCCTTGACTTACGCAAATTCACTCGAAGCTGCCGATTTCAACCGGGCGCAGGCCGAAGCGCTTGCGCAAGGCTTTGCCGATCTCCGTTCCGACATACAGGAAATGGACGCTAGGCTGCGCAAGGAAATCGTTGACAGCAAGATCGAGATGATCAGATGGATCGTCGGCGTCTGGATGCTGCAGACGGCGACGACCTTCACGATCGTCAAGCTCGTCGCCGGATCGTGAAATAGTGGGCACCGCTTGCTATACTGATCCCGAGGAGGGCGCATGTCTGCCGCGCGTTTCAATCCCTTGACTTACGCGAATACACTCGAAGCCGCCGGCTTCAACCGGGCGCAGGCCGAAGCGCTTGCGCAGGGTTTTTTCGATCTCCGTTTCGACATGCAAGAAATGGAAGAAAGGCTGCGTGCGGAGATGGCCGCCCTACGCAAGGAGATCGCCGACAGCAAGGTCGAGACGATCAGATGGATGGTCGGTCTCTGGCTGTTACAGACCAGCACACTCATCGCCGTTTTCAAACTGTTTGCCTGATTGATCCTCCATTCCGGCACTTTTGTCGCCGCTTTCCCGGTTCCATCGCATAATACTCGGCGACAAGGAGGTGGCGAGCTATTCTGCTCGCAAGCCCACCGACACCGGAACCCATCATGATCACGAGCTTCTTGTTTTTCATCCGCCTGCTGGTCGCCTGGCTGGCCACCTATATCGCCGTGTGCATCGCGCTCGTCGAGACCGTTTTCCGCTACCGCGGACCGAGCGGCGGGGTGTTCGTGCTGGGCGGTTTCGTGCTGGCCGGCCTGGTGATCACCGGCGCCTTCTCGCACCTGCGGCGGGTGCGCCTGATCGCCGGCGAGATCAATCACA
>DASRXO010000474.1:0-6449 GCA_035654095.1 Telluria sp. | reverse complement strand
GTGGGGCATGGCCTGCATGTTTGCGGGGCGCTCCGCGATGTTTACGCCGCTTTCGTTGACAACTTGAGTAGATGATAGAACACGACGCCGGCTTTGTCAGCGCGTATTGCTTCCCACGGCGCGAGCCAGTCGGCGCCGCTCCAGTCGCCGTCCCACAAGTGGTTGATCCAGTTGAACACGGTCTCGCGCACGCGGTCGGGCGTTGGACGCAGGCCGAGCGCGTCGAGCACCGGCAGCGGCGTGCGCTTCCAGGCGCCCCCGATGATGCGCACCTGTTGCGGCGGCGGCGCGCGATGGACCGGGGTTTTGGCTGGCTTTTTCATGGGCGGGACTATAGCAGAGCCGATTAAATAGGGTCGGAGTAATTTTCGTCGATGAAGCTGACGAAAAAAAACTCCGACCCTATTTAATCGGCTCCGTCGCCAAGGTATTGAAATCGTCGATCCACCCCTGCATGCGCTTTTGCGCATGCGCTTTCTGGGCCGGGGTGGCGATCTTCACCGCGGTCAGGATGAACTGCGCGGTGCCGTCGATGTAGGCATCGAAGAACTGCTTGCGGTCGGGCGCGTCGAAGCGGTCGAAAATCTCCTTGACCAGGCTGTGGATCAGGGCGATCGTCGCGTCCTTGCTCAGCTTGTCCTGCTGGACCTTGCGCAGCACCGACAGGATCCTTTGCTGGCGGCGGATCCGCTCGTCCAGCCAGACTTCGTCATTCAGCGGCCGCGCTTCGGAGGCCTTGCGCAGCAGCGTCTGCTGCTCGCTCGAAAACGGGCCGAACCACAGCTCGAGTTGTTCCATCGATTTTTGGTAGTGCAGCTTTTGGCGCTTCTCGTTGTCGCCGCGCAGGAATTTCCTGCGGTACTCGTCGTTGTTCGAGTTGAACTTCTTTTCCATCTGGGTGATCTGCTCGGGCCGTACCGACCGGGCGAGGTCGGCCAGTTCGGGCAAGGCCTTGAAGGCCAGCAGCTCGGTGCGGGCCTTGATGTCGTGGTAGTCGGCCATCAGGTCGGCTTGCGTCATGTTGCCCGCCAACTGGCGCTGGCCGTTGGCTAGCAGCTGCGTGTAGTCGCGCAACTGGGTCTTGCGGTGCCACTGGAACAGGTTGTCGATGTCGCGCTTGACCCAGCCGGCCTGCTCGGAGTCGAGATCGAGATAGGCGTTGAGCCACCAGTACAGCAAAGTGTCGCCGTGGTTGTAGGTAAAGCGTATGCTGCTGCAAGCGGCGGCGAGGACGATGAGCGCGGCCAGCAACAGCACACGAATGCGCCGGGTGAAGTGATCCGCCGTGTTAAACTTTTTCATCTTCTCAACTCTTTCAAACGAACGGCCTATGAATGTTGTGATCCTCGCCGCCGGCATGGGAAAGCGTATGCAATCCGCCCTGCCCAAAGTCCTGCATCCACTGGCCGGCAAGCCGCTGTTGCAGCATGTCATCGATACCGCGCGCACACTTGCGCCGAGCAAATTATGCGTGATTTACGGGCACGGCGGCGCAGCGGTGCCTGAGCTGGTCAAACGGCTCAACGACGGCACCCATGCGGCGATCGATACCGCACTGCAGGAACCGCAGCTCGGCACCGGCCACGCCGTGATGCAGGCGGTGCCCCAGCTCGACGACAACGCGCCCACCCTGATCCTGTACGGCGACGTGCCGCTGACCGCGGCCGCCTCGTTGCGGCGTCTGGTGGACGCGGCCGGCGCCGACAAGCTGGCGATCCTGACCGTGGAGCAGGCCAACCCGTTCGGCCTGGGTCGCATCGTGCGCGAAGGCGGCAACATCGCGCGCATCGTCGAAGAGAAGGATGCGAGCGCGGGCGAACGCGCGATCCGCGAGATTAACAGCGGCATCATCGTGGCGCCGACCAAGCACCTCAAACGGTGGCTGTCCTCGCTGTCGAACAACAATGCGCAGGGCGAGTACTACCTGACCGATATCGTGGCCAAGGCGGTGGCCGACGGCGTGCCGGTGGTTTCGGCCCAGCCCGCGGCCGAGTGGGAAGTGGCGGGCGTGAACAGCAAGGTGCAACTGGCCGAGCTGGAGCGCCGCCACCAGCTCAACATCGCCCAGGCGCTGCTGGAACAGGGCGTCACGCTGATGGACCCGGCGCGCATCGACGTGCGCGGCGAGCTGGTCTGCGGACGCGACGTGACGATCGACGTCGGCTGCGTGTTCGAAGGCCGCGTGGTGCTGGGCGATGGCGTGACGATCGGCGCGCATAACGTGATCGTCAACGCCACCATCGCGGCGGGCGCGAACATCAAGCCGTTCTGCCACATCGAGGAGGCGGTAGTGGGCGTCAAGTCGATGATTGGCCCGTACGCGCGGCTGCGGCCGGGTACCGAGCTGGGCGAGGATGTGCACATCGGGAATTTCGTCGAGATCAAGAACGCGCAGGTGGCGGCGCACAGCAAGGCCAATCACCTCGCGTACGTGGGCGACTCGACGGTCGGTTCGCGGGTGAACATCGGGGCCGGGACGATTACCTGCAATTACGACGGCGCCAACAAGTTCCGCACCGTGATCGAGGACGACGCCTTCATCGGCAGCGACAGCCAGCTGATCGCGCCGGTCACCGTAGGCAGGGGCGCCACGCTGGGCGCGGGCACCACCTTGTCGAAGGATGCGCCGGCCGGCAAGCTGACCATCTCGCGGGCGCGGCAGGTCACCATCGAAGGCTGGCAGCGGCCCGTCAAAGTAAAGAAATAGCCTGTCGTTTGCGCGCAGTAATCGCCGTCGTTCCCGCGCAGGCGGGAACCCATGCTGACGATGCGGAGACGATGCGCTATGGGTTCCCGCCTGCGCGGGAACGACGGGGCTAGGCGAGGCCTTCGGCAACGTCGGCGCGCGCGGCCTTGAAGGCGGGCACCAGCGACGCCAGCAACGCCACCGCCAGCGCGGCCACCACCGCCATCGTCATCCGCTCAAAGTCGAGCTCGACCAGCATCGGCGCGCGTTTCAGCGCGTGGTGCGTGCCGTACGACAGCGCGGCCCGGTTCACCACCCAGCTGATCACGCTGCTGCCGACCAGGCTGCACAGCACGCCGAGCGACGCCATCCACATCGCCTCGGCCGAGAACATCAGGAACACGCGGCTGCTGTGCATGCCCAGCGCGCGCAAGGTGGCCACCTCGCGCCGCCGCTCCAGCGCGTTCATCGAGACCGTGGCCGCGACCGTCGCCGCGATCACTGCGAACGCCATGCCGGCCACGCTGTCGAGCGACAGTTCCGACTCGTGCTTCTCCTTGGCATACGCCGGCGACTGGTCCTGCCAGCTGCGGATCTCGACCCGCAACCCGGCCTGGCGCAAGGCCGCCAGCAAGGCCTGCCGGCGCGCGTCGAGCTGCCTGGGATCGGACAGGTAGACCACGAAGCGTTCCGTACGCGCCGTGTCGAGCAGGGCCTGCGCCATCTCGAACGGCATCAGCAGCGAGCGCGCGCCGGCGCCGAAGTCGGCGCTGCTGAACACCTCGACCACCTCGGCATCGAGCGGCACCGAGCGCGCATCGAGCGTCGCGCCCATCAACGTCAGGCTGGCGCCGTTGCCCAGACCCAGCGCTTGCGCTTGCCCGTTGCTGAGGGCGATGCCCGTGCGCCGTTTGGGGCCGAGCTTGCCCGGCAGCTCGGGCGCCACGCTCGCCGCGCCGATGCCTTCGCCAAAGAACAGGGCCGAGCGCTTGCCGGTGTAGGCGATGCCGCTCACGCTCATCTGCGGCAAGACCAGCGCCACCCCGCCGCTGGCCTCGGCAATGCGCTTGACCTGTGCGGCTTCGGCAGCGTCGAAGGCCTTGCTCTGCGGGCTACCGTCGTGCGCGGTGCCGGTCCGGGAGATGGCCAGGTGGCCGAGCCGTTCGCCGATCACGGCCTGGTATTCCAGCTGGCCGCGCTGGCTGGCGAGGTGGCCGGAAAACAGGTCGAGCACGCACAGGCTGGCGGCGATCACCAGGATCGCCAGTACGCTGCGCGGCCGTCCCAGCAGGATGGTGCGCAGGGCCAGCCGGTGCGGACTCATGACTGCACCCGCAGCGCTTGGCGCCCGCCGTCGGCGCCGCTGTGCTGCAGGCGGCCTTCGTTCAGCTGCAGGCTGCGGGTGGCGCGCCCGAACTGGCGCTGGTCGCTGGTCGAGATCACGAAAGCGGTGCCGTGCTCGCGCTGCTGGCGCGCGAACAAGTCCATCACCAGCCGTACGCTGCCGTGATCGAGGCGCGAGGCCGGCTCGTCGGCGATCACCAGCCGCGGCTGGGCGATCAGCGCGCGTGCGATGGCCGCGCGCTGGCACTGGCCGGCATCGAGCCGCGCCGGATACTGGCCGCTGCAGCTGCCCAGGCCGAGCCGCGCCAGCAGGTCGGCGGCGCGCGCCTGCAGGGTCAGGTAGGCGGCGGTGCCGAGGCGGCCGCGCAGCATCAGCGGCAGCATCACGTTCTCGAGCACCGTCAGCACCGGGATCAGGCTGAAGGACTGGAACACGAAGCCGATCAGCTCGCAGCGCAGGTCGGCGCGCGCCTGCTCGGGTAATTTCGCCACCAGCAGGCGGTCGATCACCACGCTGCCCTCGGTCGCCGGGCTCAGCATGCCGATCACGTTGAGCAGGCTGGTCTTGCCGCTGCCGGCCGGCCCGCAGATGGCGACCATCTCGCCGGCCGCCAGCTGCAGGTGGATGTCGTGCAGCGCGTGGGACGGGCTCCTGCCCGCCGCGCCGCGGTAGTGCTTGTGCACGCCCTTCAGGTTGACCAGCTCGACCGGAGGCCTGGCCTCGCCGAGCACCGCCCCGCTCCGTAATATCGCATCCATCGCCCACGCCTCGCGTCCGTTCAGTGTTGCCAGTAGACACTGTTTCCGTACGGAATCCGTTGAGATTACTCAACGCCAACGATTCAGACGGCGATGCGGGTTTCGAACTTGCTGCGGAAGGTGGAAAAGTAGGTTTTCACGTTGCGCACGTTGGTGTGGGTGGCGAACAGCCGGTGCGCCAGCGCGTGGTAGGCCGGCATGTCGGCGACCTGGACGATCAGCACGAAGTCGGGGCCGGGCGCGACCCGGTAGCACTGCAGCACGGCGGGCTCGGCGGCGACGTGCTGTTCGAACTCGTCCATGCGCTCGGCGGCCTGGACGTCGAGCGCGATCTCGACGATCGCGGTCAGCCGGGCACCGACCTTTTCCGGCGCGACGATCGCCACTTGGCGCGCGATGATCCCCGCCTCGGTCAAGTGCTTGACCCGGCGTAGGCAGGTCGGCGGCGAGACATGTACCAGCTCGGCGAGCTCGGCATTGGTGTGCGATGCGTCAAGCTGCAGCGCATTCAGGATGCGACGATCTAACTCGTCCATGGCATGTGGCGTATCTGACATCGTGATCTGACTTAATACGATAAAAATATGACGTAATATGAAATATTATTTCATGCGTGATGATCACTGAAATAATATAACGAAACGTCGGCAATTTAGAAAGCTTATTTCATCGCCCTTCCTCTAGGATGCGTTTATTGTCAATTTCCTAAAACGAGGTTCCCATGTGCGGCATCGTCGGAGCAGTAGCCCAGCGCAACATCACCCCCATCCTGCTCGAAGGCCTCAAGCGCCTCGAGTACCGCGGTTATGATTCCTGCGGCGTGGCGCTGCACGTGGACGGCAAATTGCAGCGCTCGCGCAGCACCTCGCGCGTGGCCGATCTCGAAACCCAGATCGACGGCGCCAAGCTGCAAGGCTTCACCGGCATCGCGCACACCCGCTGGGCCACCCATGGCGCGCCGCTGTCGCACAACGCCCACCCGCACTTCTCGCCGAACGAAGAGAGCGCGCGCATCGCGCTGGTCCACAACGGCATCATCGAAAACCACGACGAACTGCGCGCCGAACTGACGGCCCTCGGCTACGTGTTCCAGAGTCAGACCGACACCGAGGTCATCGCCCACCTGGTCGACCAGATGTATAACGGCGACCTGTTCGACACCGTCCAGCAGGCGGTCAAGCGCCTGCACGGCGCCTACGCGATCGCCGTGTTCAGCCGCGAGGAGCCGCACCGCGTGGTGGCCGCGCGCCAGGGTTCGCCACTGATCGTCGGCGTCGGCCAGGGCGAGAACTTCGTCGCCTCCGACGCGATGGCGCTGGCCGGCACCACCGACCAGATCATCTACCTCGAGGAAGGCGACGTGGTCGACCTGCAGCTGGCGCGCTACTGGGTGGTCGATGCCGCCGGCCGCCCGGTCAACCGCGAGGTCAAGACCGTGCACGCGCACACCGGCGCGGCCGAGCTGGGGCCGTACCGCCACTATATGCAGAAGGAAATCTTCGAGCAGCCGCGCGTGATCGGCGACACCCTCGAAGGCGTGACCGGCATCATGCCCGAGCTGTTCGGCGACCAGGCCTACAAGGTATTCAAGCAGATCGACCGGGTGCTGATCCTGGCCTGTGGCACCAGTTACTACGCCGGCCTGACCGCCAAGTACTGG
>DASRXO010000473.1:0-2392 GCA_035654095.1 Telluria sp. | reverse complement strand
CGGGCATCATCCAGGTCAAGCAGGGCACCGAGATCGGCCTGATGATCGGCCAGGAGATCGGCCCGCAAAACCGCCGCTACCGGCTCGAACGCCTGATCGCGCAGGGCGGCATGGGCCAGGTGTGGCAAGCCACCGACCTCGCGACCCATGCCGAGTTGGGCCACAGCGCGATGGTGGCGCTGAAGATCCTGCCGCCCCAGCTCACCCAAAGCGCGAGCCACGCCAAGCTGCTGATCGAAGAGGCCACCCAGGCGCGCCGCCTCGCCCACGAGCACATCGTGCGGGTCTACGAATGGGCGCAGGATCCGGCCACGGCCAGCTACTTCATCATCATGGAATGCCTCGAAGGCGAGGACCTCGACAGCCTGCTGGCGCGCGAAGGGCCGTTCACCCTGGCGCGCGCCGAGCAGCTGCTGGCGCCGGTGGCCGAGGCCTTGCAGTACGCCTGGGACAAGCACCGCCTGGTCCACCGCGACATCAAGCCGGGCAATGTGTTCGTCACCAAAAAAGGCGAGATCAAGCTGCTCGACTTCGGCATCGCGGCGCGCGCGCGCAGCAGCGCGAGCAGCATCGGCCTCGAAGCGCCCGCCAATTCGGGCACCGCGGGCTTTCGCGCGCCGGAAGCCGGCACCCACCAGAGCCAGCCCGCGCAAACGCTCGACGTGTACGCGGTCGCGGTGATGATCTACCAGCTGGTAGAGGGGAAGATGCCGTTCGACGGCTCGCGCACGCCGAACCACCAGCCGTCGCAACCGGCGGCGCTGACCGACCGCCAGTGGGACGCGCTGCAAGCCGGCTTCGCCTGGGAGCCCGACGAGCGGCCGGCCAGCGTGGCCGAACTGCTCGGCGACCTGCGGCGCGCGGTCGGCCCCACGCCGCAGGAACTGGCGCAGCAGCAGGCCGCCGCGCGCGCCAAGGAAGAACAGCGCCTCGCGCAGCTGGCGGCCCAGCGCAAGGTCGAAGCCGCGGCCGCGGCGGCCGCGCAAATCATCAAGGACAAGCAGCGCAAGGAACAGGAGGCGATCCAGCGCGCCGAGGCCGACGTCGCCAAGCGCCAGCGCAAGGAAGCCTTGCGCCAGCAACTGCTGGAGCGGCGCGAGGCCGACGCCGAGCAGGCCCGGCTGGCCAGCGAAGAGCAGCAGCGCAAGGCGGCGCAGGCGAAGGCCGCGGCGGCTTATCGCGCCGAGCAGCAGCGCGCCCGTACCGAGATGGCGGCGCGCAGCGAGGCCGAACTGGCGGTCCTGCTGCCGACGCCCACCAGCCCGGTGGCCGATACCGACGGCGTGCTGCGCGACCGCTTCGTCGACGGCACCGGCAAGGGACCCGAGCTGGTGTTGATCCCGACCGGCCGCTTCCAGATGGGCTCTCCCGAACACGAACGCAAGAAGGCGATGGAGGCCGGCTCGCAGAAGTCGTGGGTCGAGCGCGAGACGCCGCAGCACTGGGTAGGCATCGAACAGCCGATCGCGATGGGCCGCTACCCGGTCAAGGTCGGCGAGTGGCGCCAGTTCGTGCGCGCCACCGGCTGGGAGCCGCACGGTGAAGTCAATTGGGCCGCGCCCGGCTTCAAGCAGACCGACGCCCATCCGGTGGTCGGCGTGACCTGGCATGATGCGCAGCTTTACCTGCGCTGGCTCAGCGCGCAGACCGGCCAGACCTACCGCCTGCCGAGCGAGGCGGAGTGGGAGTACGCCTGCCGCGCCGGCACCAGGACCGCCTTCAGTTTCGGCGACGGCATCGGCACCGAGCTGGCCAACTACGACGGCAACTACACCTACAACGGCAGCCCGAAAGGCGTGTACCGCCAGGGTACCACGCCGGCCGGCGAATTCCCGCCCAACCCCTGGGGCCTGTACGACATGCACGGCAATGTGTGGGAGTGGGTGCAGGACGTGGTGCACGACACCTACGAGGGCGCGCCGATGACCGGCAAGGCGTGGGAAGAGGGCGGCGACCGGAACCGGCGCATCCTGCGCGGCGGTTCGTGGCTGTACAACCCGCGCTATCTGCGCTCGGCGCTGCGCAACGGCTTTTCGGCGGTGCTGAGCAACGACATCGTCGGCTTCCGCGTGGCCCGCAACCTGATTTGAATTTTGGTGTAGATTTGAGGCTTCAAACAACCCTCCAAGGACCGCCATGTCAATTACCGTTAAACGCGACCAGTCGCTGCCGATGCGCCACATCGTCCACCTGGACAATCACATCGTCTCGGCCGACGGCACGCTCGAGGAAGGCGGTTCCGGCGCCGGTCCGTCGCCGCACGACCTGTACGACGCCGCGCTCGGCGCGTGCAAGGCGCTCACCCTGGTCTGGTACGCCAAGCGCAAAGGCATCCCGGTCGAGGACGTCCAGGTCACGATCGAGCGCGACGCCAGCCAGGAACGGCAGGGCA
>DASRXO010000472.1:0-2614 GCA_035654095.1 Telluria sp. | reverse complement strand
CGCCCTGCCTCGCAGCCGGCCGCGATCGGCGCGACCGCGGATGCCGGGATCACGCCGTGCAGCGCCTGGGCGCGCGCCAGCGCGGCCTCGACGTCGAGCATGCGCTGCACGCAGCGGCGGTCCGAGAACACCTCCAGCATCGGGCCGCTGGAACCGAGCGGCCCGGTCAGGTCAAACTGTAAATGCGTCATGGTGACGATCGGCGAAGTGACGAGGTGCCCAGCATAGCCTGACTAGACGTCGAAGAAAACCGTTTCCTCGTCGCCCTGCAGCCGGATGGTCCATTCGAGCACCCCGGGACGGCCGGCCGCCGCCTGCGCGACCAGCGTGGCGCGCCGCTCGGACGGCACCAGCTTGAGCACCGGGTCCTCGCCGTTCGCCGGGTCACCGGGAAAATACACGCGCGTGACGAGGTGCTTGAGCAGGCCGCGCATGAACACCAGCACCACGATATGCGGCGCCTGCAGGCTGCCGCCCGGCCCCGGCACACGCCCCGGCTTGACGGTGCCGAAGCGGAAGCAGCCCTCGGCATCGGTCGGCAGGCGGCCGAAGCCGGCGAAACCCGCGTCCGTCGGCAAGCCGCGCGGATCGTCGGGATGGGCATAGCGCCCGCCCGCATTGGCCTGCCAGATTTCGATCACGGCATCCGGCACCGGCGCGCCGCCGGCGTCGCGCACCTGGCCTTCGAGCACGATGCGCTCGCCGCTGCCGGCCAGTTCGCCGTTATTCAGCCAGTCCATGCCGATGTGGAGGAAGGGCCCGACGGTTTGCGATGCGGTCATTTGCAGGCTCATCTCACTTCTCCATGGGGGTGTCGTTACGGCCGCGCAGCACGATGTCGAAGCGGTAGCCGAGCGCGTGACCGGGCGCGGTGGTCTCCCAGTCGAACAGCGCGATCAGGCGGGTGCGCGCCTTCTCGTCGGCGGTGCTGTTGAAGATCGGGTCGAACGGCAGCAAGGGGTCGCCCGGAAAATACATCTGGGTCACCAGCCGGGTCGCGATGGCCGGCCCGAACAGCGAGAAATGGATATGCGCCGGCCGCCACGCGTTGTGGTGATTGCGCCAGGGGTAGGCGCCGGGCTTGATGGTCTGGATCCGGTAGCGGCCATGCTCGTCGGTCATGGTGCGGCCGGCGCCGGTGAAGTTCGGGTCGAGCGGCGCATCGTGCTGGTCGCCCTTGTGGACGTAGCGCCCGGCCGCATTGGCCTGCCACACTTCGATCAGCGTGTGGCGCACCGGGCGGCCGTTCTCGTCGAGCACGCGGCCGCTGACGATGATGCGTTCGCCCTGCGGCGCGCCCGCATGCTGCGCGGTGAGGTCGGCGTCGCCCGGCTGCACGCGGTCGTGGCCGAACACCGGGCCGGTCACCTCCGACAGCGTTTGCGGCAGCAGGATCAGCGGCTTGGACGGCGCGCGCAGCATGGTCGAGCCGTAGCCGTGATCGAGGTATTCGGGCTGGGTGTTGCGTGCCGGACGGCGGTACTGCGCTAACTCGTTCATGCTGGTCTCCGGTGTGCGGTCATGGGGTCAAGGCGCGCCAGCCGAGCGGCACGCCGGTCATCGCCTGCAGTGCGGCGAGGTCGAGGCCATCGACCATCTCGCGCACCACCAGGCCGTCGGGCGTCACGTCGATCACCGCGAGGTCAGTATAAATGCGATCGACGCAGGCCACCGCGGTCAGCGGATAACTGCATTCGGCGACGATCTTGCTGGTGCCTTCCTTGGTCTGGTGCTCCATCATCACGAACACGCGCTTGGCGCCGAGCGCGAGATCCATCGCGCCGCCGACCGCGGGAATCGCGCCGGGCGCGCCGGTGTGCCAGTTGGCCAAGTCGCCGCGGCGCGAGACCTGAAAGCCGCCCAGCACGCAAATGTCGAGATGGCCGCCGCGCATCATGGCGAACGAATCGCCGTGGTGGAAAAAGGCGCCGCCCTTGAGCAGGGTGACCGGCTGCTTGCCGGCGTTGATCAAGTCGCCGTCCTCCTCGCCCGGCGCGGGCGCGGGCCCCATGCCGAGCAGGCCGTTCTCGCTGTGCAGGAAGATGTCGAGGTCGCGCGGCAAATGGTTGGCGACCATGGTCGGCAGGCCGATGCCGAGGTTGACGTAAGCGCCTTCGGGCACGTCGCGCGCCACCCGTGCGGCCATCTGCTCGCGCGTCATCCGTTGGATCATAGGCCCTCCTGCGCGACCACGCGCTGTACGAAAATGCCGGGCGTGACGATCGCCTCGGGATCGAGCTCGCCCAGCGCGACGATGCTGCCCACTTGCGCCACCGTGCACTTGGCCGCCATCGCCATGATCGGCCCGAAGTTGCGCGCGGCCTTGCGGTACACCAGGTTGCCCCAGCGGTCGCCGCGCTCGGCCTTGATCAGCGCGAAGTCGGCGTGGATCGGCGATTCGAGCACGTAGTGACGGCCGTCGATCAGGCGCGTTTCCTTGCCCTCGGCCAGTTGGGTGCCGTAGGAGGTCGGGGTGAAGAAGCCGCCGATGCCGGCGCCTGCGGCGCGGATGCGCTCGGCCAGGTTGCCCTGCGGCACGACCTCGAGCTCGACCCCGCCCGCACGGTAGAGCTCGTCGAACACGTACGAGTCGGATTGCCGCGGGAACGAGCAG
>DASRXO010000471.1:0-2548 GCA_035654095.1 Telluria sp. | reverse complement strand
GTGGTGCCCAAGAACGGCCTGCGGGTCGCCCGCATGGTCGGCCACATCACCTACCTGTCCGACGACGACATGGCGGAGAAGTTCGGCCGCAAGCTGCGCAACGCGGCCGAGAATAACGACTACCAATTCGACTTCGGGATCGACTTCGAGATCGAATCGTATCTGCGCTACCAGGGCGACAAGTTCTCCGAATACTTCGATGCCAACACCTACCTCTTGATCACCAAGGCGCTCGACTACTTCGACCCGGCGCGGGCCTTCGGCGGCGACCTGACGCGCGCGCTGGCCGGCACCCAGGCCGAATTCTTCGTCGCCTCGTTCAGCACCGACTGGCGCTTTTCGCCGGAGCACAGCCGCGACATCGTGCAGGCGCTGGTGAGCAACCGGCGCAAGGTGTCGTACGCCGAGATCGATGCGCAGCACGGCCACGACGCCTTCCTGCTCGAAGACCCGCGCTACATGAACATGGTGCGCGCCTACTATCAACGGATCTGGGAGGAGCTGGCATGAATTTCCAGGACCTGAGCAGCCTGCGGCCGGACCTGGCCTTCATCGCCCATTGGGTGCCCAACAACGCGCACGTGCTGGACGTCGGCTGCGGCGACGGCGCCATGCTGCGCTACCTGCAAGGCGACAAGGCCTGCACCGGCTACGGCATCGAGATCGACGACGACGAGCTGCTGAAAAGCGCGCAGCGCGGCATCAACGTGATCCAGCAGGACATGGAGCAGGGCCTGGCCCTGTTCGGCGACAATTCCTTCGATACGGTGCTGTGCCTGTCCTCGCTGCAGATGATGAAGCACGTCGAACACCTGCTGCGCGACATCGTGCGGGTCGGCGCCGAGGCGATCGTCTCCTTCCCCAACTTCGCCTACTGGCCGCACCGCGTGGCGCTGGCGCGCGGCCGCATGCCGGTCTCGAAGTCGCTGCCTTACCAGTGGTACGACACGCCTAACGTGCGCTGCGCGACCATCTACGATTTCGAAGAGCTGGCCGCCGAGTGCGGGCTCGAGGTGCTGGAGCGCGTGGCGCTGGCCGACGGCAAGGTGGTGTCCTTCCTGCCCAATCTGCGCGGCAGCCTGGCGGTGTTCAGGCTGCGCAAAAAAGCCCGCTCGGCGCCCTAGCCATGGACCAAGCGGCGACCACCTGGCGCAGCCTGCTCAACGGGCGCATGCTGGCGATCCTGTTCCTCGGCTTCAGCTCGGGCCTGCCGCTGTTCACCATGCTGTACCTGATGCAGGCCTGGCTGGCCAAGTCGGGCGTCGACATCAAGGCGCTCGGCCTGTTCGCCCTGGTCGGCTTTCCCTACACCTTCAAGTTCCTGTGGGCGCCGCTGATGGACCGCTTCAGCGTCGGCAAGCTGGGACGGCGGCGCGGCTGGATGGCGCTGACCCAACTGGCGCTGTTCCTCGTCATCGGCGGCATCGGCATGCTCGATCCGCACACCCAGCTCGGGTGGATCCTGATCGCGTCGGGCGTGATGACGTTTTTATCGGCCAGCCAGGACGTGGTGATCGACGCCTTCCGGCGCGAGATTCTGGCCGACCACGAGCAGGGGCTGGGCGCGGCGGTGGTGGTCAACGCCTACAAGGCCGCGGGGCTGATCCCCAGCGCGCTGGGACTGGTACTGGCCGACAGGCTGCCGTGGCAAACCGTGTTCTGGATCGTCGGCGCCTTCATGCTGCCGGGCCTCGTGTGCACCTTGTTCGTGAAGGAGCCGCAGGTCTATGGCGCGCCGCCCAAGAGCCTGCGCGAGGCGGTGGTGCTGCCGTTCCGCGAATTCATCGCACGCGACGGCTGGCGCCAGGCGCTGGCGATCGTCGCCTTCATGCTGCTGTATAAAATCGGCGACAGCATGGCCACCGCGCTGGCCACCAAGTTCTATCTCGATATCGGCTTCACTACCACCCAGATCGGGCTGGCCGCCAACGCCACCGGACTGTGGGCCAGCCTGGCCGGCGGCATCGTCGGCGGCGTGTGGATGGTCAAGATCGGCATCAATCGGGCGCTGTGGGTGTTCGGCGTGCTGCAGGCGGTGGCGATCCTCGGCTTTGCCTGGCTGGCGCAGGAGGGCCCGAATACCGTCCTGCTGTCGGCGGTGATCGGCTTCGAATCGTTCGCCAGCCTCGGGCTGGGCGCGGCCGCGCTGGTGGCCTTCATTTCGCGCGCGACCGACCCGCGCTACACCGCCACCCAGTACGCGCTGTTCTCCAGCCTGGCCGCCGTGCCGCGCACTTTCATCAATTCCTCGGTCGGTTTTATCGTCGCGCAGACCGGCTGGTTTGCGTTCTTTATCGTGTGCTTCCTCCTGGCTTTTCCTGCGATGATGATGTTGCCGAAAATCGCACCGTGGAACGCCAAATGAAGACGCTCAAACGACTCGCCGTGCTCGCCGCGCTCTGCGCGTGCGCCGGCGCCGCGCCTGCCCAGCAGCCGCAGGTCGAGGTGCAGGACGGGATCCAGGTCAAGCCGCTGCCGCGCTACCGCGTGCTGGCCTCCGAGGACCAGCTCGAGCAGCAGGCCAAGCTGCAGTACAGCGCGCTGCTCC
>DASRXO010000470.1:0-3689 GCA_035654095.1 Telluria sp. | reverse complement strand
CAACACCGCGCGCAAGCGGGCCGAAGAAGCGCTGCTCAAGGCCGGCGCCCTGCAAAGCGCGATCTTCAACAGCGCCAATTTCTCCAGCATCGCCACCGACGCCAAGGGCGTGATCCAGATCTTCAACGTCGGCGCCGAACGCATGCTCGGCTACACGGCGGCCGAGGTGATGAACAAGATCACCCCGGCCGACATTTCCGATCCGCACGAAGTGATCGCGCGCGCCAAGGCCTTGAGCATGGAACTCGACACCCCGATCACCCCGGGCTTCGAGGCGCTGGTGTTCAAGGCCTCGCGCGGGATCGAGGACATCTACGAGCTGACTTACTTCCGCAAGGACGGCAGCCGGTTTCCGGCCGTGGTGTCGGTCACCGCCCTGCGCGACGACCAGAGCGCGATCATCGGCTACCTGCTGATCGGCACCGACAACACGGCGCGCAAGCAGGCCGAAGAGGCGCTGCTCAAGGCCGGCGCCCTGCAAAGCGCGATCTTCAATAGCGCCAATTTCTCCAGCATCGCCACCGACGCCAATGGCGTGATCCAGATCTTCAACGTCGGCGCCGAGCGCATGCTCGGTTACACGGCGGCCGAAGTGATGAACAAGATCACGCCGGCCGACATTTCCGACCCGCAGGAAGTGATCGCGCGCGCCGAAGCCCTGAGCCGCGAACTCGATACCCCGATCACGCCCGGCTTCGAAGCGCTGGTGTTCAAGGCTTCGCGCGGCATCGAGGATATCTACGAACTGACCTATGTGCGCCAGGATGGCAGCCGGTTCCCGGCGATCGTCTCGGTCACCGCGCTGCGCGATGCGGGCGAGGACATCATCGGCTACCTCTTGATCGGCACCGACAACACCGCCCGCAAACAGGTCGAGGCGGCCCAGGCCCTGCTCGACCAGCGCCTGCGCGACCAGCAGGTCTACACGCGCTCGCTGATCGAATCGAATATCGATGCCCTGATGATGACCGACCCCCAAGGCATCATCTCGGACGTCAACCAGCAGATGATCGCGTTGACCGGCCGCACGCGCGACGAACTGATAGGCGCGCCCTGCAAGAATTTCTTTACCGTGCCCGAACGGGCCGAGGCCGCGATCAAGCGCGTGCTCACCGAGAACAAGGTCAGCAACTATGAGCTGACCGTGCGTGCCCTGAACGGGGTCGAAACCGAGGTGTCCTACAATGCCGCCACCTTTCACGACCGCGAACGCAAATTGCAGGGCGTGTTCGCGTCCGCGCGCGACATCACCGAACGCAAGCGCTTCGACCGCACCCTGGAAGACAAGAACATCGAACTGGAGCGCGCCAGCCGCATGAAGTCGGAGTTCCTGGCCACCATGTCGCATGAATTGCGCACGCCGCTCAACGCCATCATCGGTTTTTCGGAAGCGCTGAAGGACGGCCTGATGGGCGAGACCAGCGTGCTGCAGCACGAATACATCAACGACATCTTCACCAGCGGCCAGCACTTGCTGTCGCTGATCAACGACATCCTCGACTTGTCGAAGGTGGAAGCGGGCATGATGGCGCTCGAACTCGAGCCGGTCGATCTCGACGGCCTGCTGGCGAACAGCCTGACCATCGTGCGCGAGAAGGCGGCCGCGCAAGGCATCGCCCTGCAGCTGGAAATCGCGCCCGACCTGGGCGTGCCGCAGCTGGACATGCGCAAGACCAAGCAGATCGTCTACAACCTGCTCAGCAATGCCGTCAAGTTCAGCGCCAGCGGCGGACCGGTGGTCTTGCGCGCGCGGCGCGTGGCGCGCGCGGCGGTGGGCACCTTGGGCGGCGAGTGGCCGGAGCACGGTTTTGCGCTCGCCGACAATGAATATGGCGCCTTCCTCGAAATCTGCGTCAGCGACAGCGGCATCGGCATTTCCCAGGGCGACATGGCGAAACTGTTCCAGGCCTTCAGCCAGATCGACAGCAGCCTGGCGCGCAAATTCGAGGGGACCGGCCTGGGCCTGGCGATGGTCAAGCAGCTGGCCGAACTGCAGGGCGGGACGGTGGCGGTCGCCAGCACGGTGGGCGCAGGCTCGCGCTTTGCCGTCTGGCTGCCGCTGCGCAGCGCGGCCCAGCACCCGCCCGTGGCGGCGGCCGGCAGCGCGGCATACGCGGCGACCGCCGCGGCCGCGCGCACCGCGCTGGTGGTCGAGGACAACGACCAGGCCGCCGAACTGGCGCGCCTGCTGCTCGAGGCCGAGGGCTTCACGGTGCTGCGCGCCGCCAGCGCCGAGGCGGCCTGGCTGATGGCGCCGCTTCAACCGCTCAGCCTGATCACGCTCGACATCCGCCTGCCCGGCATCGACGGCTGGGAGTTCCTGCAGCGCATCCGCGACACCGAGGTGCTGTCCCAGGTACCGGTGATCATCGTGGCCGGCGTGGCCGACGCCAGGATGGCGCGCGCCGGCGGCGCCGCGGCGGTGCTGCAAAAGCCGATCAACCGCGCCCAGCTGAAGGCGTCGCTGGCCAGCCTGCGCTTGCCGGTTCACTGAAGGAAGTCCCATGGCCAAGGTACTCGTCATCGAAGACAATGCGGCGAACATGAAACTGGTGACCCTGCTGTTGCACAATGCCCGCCATACGGTGCTGTGCGCGGCCGATGCCGAGACCGGCCTGACGACGGCGCGCGCCGAGCTGCCCGACCTGATCCTGATGGACACCCAGTTGCCCGGCATGGACGGGTTGGCGGCGACCGCGCTGCTGAAAAAGGATCCAGCCACGGCCGCGATCCCGGTGATCGCCCTGACCGCGATGGCGATGAAGGAAGACCGCGAAAAGAGCAAGATCGCCGGCTGCGACGCCTATATCGCCAAGCCGCTGCGCTATGCCGAGCTGTACGCCGTGATCGATGCGCTCCTGCTCAGCGGGGTGAGCTCATGAACATGCGCGCGCCCAACATCCTGATCGTCGACGACGAGGCCCAGAACCGCCGGCTGCTGGCCGTGCTGCTGGGGCCGGAAGGTTACCTGACCTCGAGCGTGGCCAGCGGCGAGGAAGCGCTGGCCTCGATCACCCTGTCGGCCCCGGACCTGATCCTGCTCGACGTCATGATGCCCGGCATCGATGGCTGCAAAGTCGCCAGCATCCTGAAGGCCAATCCCGCCACCGCGCACATCCCGATCATCATGATCACCGCCCTGATGGAGCGCGGCGCCCGCCTGGCCGGGCTGGACGCCGGGGCTGAAGAGTTCCTCACGAAACCGGTCGACCGCGCCGAACTGTGGCTGCGGGTGCGCAACCTGCTGCGCCTGAAGGCCTTCGGCGACCTGCAGAACGAGCTGCAGCGCTTTCGCACCGCGATGGATGCGACCGCCGATGCGATCATGCTGATCGACCGCGCCACCATGCGCTTCATCGAGGTGAACGCCACGGCCTGCAGCATGCTCGGCTATACGCGGGAGGAATTGTTCGCGATGGGGCCCGCCGACCTGGACGTGAGCGCATCGCGCCACCTGGCCGAGCTGTATGACGAGATCATCGGCGGCCGGACCGTCAACTTGCTGAGCGAGACGGAGTTGCGGCGCAAGGACGGCTCGCCAGTGCAGGTGGAGGTCCACCGCCAGGCCTTGTCATGCGGCGCCGACTGGACCATCGTGGCGGTGGTGCGCGACATCACCGAGCGCAAGGAAGCGGACCGCCGCCTGTATCACCTGGCGCACCACGACGCGCTCACCGGCCTGCCGAACC
>DASRXO010000469.1:0-13423 GCA_035654095.1 Telluria sp. | reverse complement strand
ACCGTGCACGGCCGGCGCCACCGACGCCACGGTGGATGGTGCGGCGCTGGTGCGGCCGACAATGGTCTCGGGCAGGCGCATGCCGTGGAAGCCGCGTCCCGGCGCGGCGCTGTCGCCGCGGCCGTCGCTAGCGGCGCTGCTGGTGATCTTCAGGTCGACCGACACCGCCACATTGCCGTTGGCCCAGCGCAGCTCGAACACGCCGCCATCCTTGCGGCTGCGGCTGGCTGCATCGATCATGCGCTTGAGGCCAAACTGGCCGGCTTCGTTGAACAGCTCCACCGTGCGCCCATCCGCCGTGACGGCGCTGATGCGCGCGCCCGGCACCCCCTGCGGGCTGGGATGCACCATGTTGGTCCAGGCCGGCGGCGTGTTCTTGTACTGGAGCTTCTGGCCGTCGATCTCGATGGTGAACTCGCGGGTGCCCAGCGCCGGCAGCGGCTGCAACTGGAACACGGTCTGCGGACCGGCCGGCGCGGCCACGCCGTTGGCGCTGAGCGGCGCGATCCAGGCCGGGAAGCTGGCCACCGCCTGCGGCGCCAGCGTGATGCCGATGTCGGCCCAGGTGCGCGGCGCCAGCACGTCGCCGCGCCGCACCACCAACGGTCCCATCGACGTGGTGACGAACTTCGCGACCACGCCCTCGGGGCCGAAGAACTGGCCGATCTCGCCGCTGGTCGCTTCCACTTTCGAGCCGGTGGCGAACGGGTATTTGCCGGCCAGCGTTTTCTGGAACGGCTCGACCACCTGCACCAGCCAGGTCTTGTTGATCTCCGATTCGCTGGGCAGTACGATCACGGCGAAGGTCTGCACCAGCGGACGCACCAGGATCGGCCGCAGCGCCAGCTTCTGGGTATCGCTCATCCCGGTCAGCATCTGCTCGTCGACGAACTTGAGCGCGTCGGCCAGTTCCGAGCCCGAGCCTTCGAGGGTCTGCTGCATGAACTGCTTGGCGCCGGGGCCCGGGTCGCCCTGGTTCTTCAGCTGGTTGAGGCGGGAGCGCAGGCGCGAGAGCTGGTCGAGGTAGCCGCTCATTAGCGAAGCATCCTTCTCCCTGGCGCCGACCAGCCGCGCGACGCCGGCGAACTCGCGGCCGATCGGCCCCATCGCCGCCGCCTCGGTGTGCGGACGCGCCGGGTCGGCGCTGGCTTCCGCGATGGTGCGCGCCTCGCTCGGTGCGCGGCGCAGGACGGACTCCTTGAACCAGGCCAGCAAGCCCTTCTCCACGCGTCCCAGGTCGCCGCGCGCCGCGGACGGGTTGTCCCACGAGGTCTCCTGGTTGATCGTCTTGAGCAGCTTGGCGATCGGCGAAGTCTGCGGATCGCCGAGCCGGTTCATGGCCTGCACGCTGGCCTCGAAGCCATTCAGTTCGCTGACGGTCACGCCCTGCACGAACTTGAGCCACTCCTTCGCATAGTCGGCCTTGTACAGGTCGATCAGCGATTTCTGGATTTGCTCGGGGCTGCCTTCGAGCGTGAGATCGTCCTTGGCCACGGTCTTGAGCACCCAGTCGGTGCTTTGCAGCTCCTTGTTGGCGGCGTCCTTGAACGCGCCGAGCACGAACTTCTCCCACGCGTCGCGGGTGAAGGTGCCCGCCACCGCATGGCTGCCGACGATCAGTGCCTGATCCTGCTCGCCGACGATGCGCGCCACCGTGACCGCCGGGAAGCGGGTTGCGGCGCGCGCCTTGATGTCGGCGTAGACCCGCTCGCGCGCGGGCGTGCCGCGCACCACGCGGCGCAGGTTTTCGCGCGCGCTGTCCAACAGGCTCAGTTTGAGGGTGAGCTGCGGCCAGGCCGGATCGTTCAGTTGCGTCAGGTGGAAGCTCATCAAACGCTCCGCGCTGCGGATCATCTGCTCGCGCGGCATCGCGCCGCGGTTGGTCTCGAGCCAGCCACGCCAGTAGCGCGTCAACTGGTCGTTCAGGTGGCCCGGCTCGGCGTGGCTCTTATCGCCCAACATCAGGTAGGTCTTGAGCGCGTTGTAGGCATCGGCCACATTGGTCGGCGAGGCGTCCTGGTAGGGCTGGCCGGGCTTGGCGGCTGCCTGCGCGGCTTGCGACGACGGGTCCAGCTTGTCGGCATTCGCGTTCACCTCGGCCAGCAGCGCCTCGATCGCGGCGGCCGCCGGCTGCACCATCACTTCGCGCACGCCGGCAAAGTACTCGTCGCGCAGCTTGCGTTCGAGCGCCTCGCCTTGATACAGGCCGAAGGACAGCATCAGCGGCCGGTCGTTACGGTACTTCTCCAGCTGGACGATGCGGTCCTGCAGGATGTCGAGCGCCTCGAGCCGGGCCTGCAGGTCGATGCGCTTGTCCTGCAGCTTGACCACCTTGTCGAGGTCCGCGCGCACGTTGGCGACCAGTTGGCGGTTGCCCATGTACGACCAGCTCCACGCGCCCAGCGCGCAGCCGAACAGGATGGTGGCCGCGAAGAAGGCGCCGTATTTGAGGTGGGCGGTGGTCGGATTGGTGTAGCGCGCGACCAGGTCGCGGTCGGCGAAGATCACCTTGCGGAACAGGTCGAGCAGGAAGTAGCCCGATTGCTCGCCGGCCGCGCCCTCCTGCTGTTCGCGGAATTCGAGGTCGAAGCGGCTCGCCACGCGCTTGAACGACAGATTCTTCACCGTCCCCTCCTGCAGCGCGCTGGTGAAGTAGAAGCCGCGGAACACCGGCTTGAACTGGTAGGTATTCTCCTCGAACAGGGTGGCCAGGAAGGCGCGCAAGGGACTCTTGATGGCCGCGAATTCGAGCGGGAAGGTGAATACGCCGGGCCGCATCTGGGCGCTGCGGTTGCCGGCCATGCTGGCCAGGCTCATTTCCTTGAGGCCGTCGTGCAGCTCGTCGAAATGCTGGTCGAAGAAGGCCAGCACGTCCTGGTGGGTGCGGCGCCGGTTGTAGCGGATGGTGGCGCCCCATGCGCGATCGCGCTCGCCGCGGTCGCAGTCGTGGAAGAAGTCGGTGAAGCCGGCGATCAGGTCGGCCTTGGTGAAGATCACGTACACCGGCGCGTACACGCCGAGCCGCTCGGTCAACTCCTGCACGCGGGTGCGCAGGCTCTTGGCGAGGTCGATCGATTGCTGCGCGTTGCCGGCCGCGAGTTCGGCCACGCTGACCGCGATCAGGATGCCGTTGATTGGCGCGCGGCGCCGGTACTTCTTCAGCAGGTCGAGGAAGCTGAACCACTCGGCGCGGTCGGCCTCCTCGACCGAGTAGCGGCCGGCGGTGTCGAGCAGGATGCCGTCGGTGGTGAAGAACCAGTCGCAGTTGCGGGTGCCGGCCACGCCTTGCACCGCCTTGCTGCCGGCGATCGGGAACTGCAGGCCCGAGTGGCCGATCGCGCTGCTCTTGCCGGCCGCCGGATTACCGATGATCATGTACCACGGCAGTTCGTACAGGGCCGCCGCGCCGCGCGTCAGGCCCAGCTTGGAGGTCTTGATGGTGGTGATCGCATCGAGCATGCCCTTGCGCAGGACCGCGACTTCGCTCTTGCCGGCTTGCGCCTGCAACGCCGCTTCCTCGGCCGCCGGCATGATGGTCGCGCCGAGCTTGGCCGCGCTGCGCTTGCGGTACTGGTAGCGCAGCAGCCAGAAGGCGCCCCAGCCGGCCAGCAACGCCAACGCCGCCACCCCAGCCCAGATCGCGGCGATCTCCAGCATCTCCGCGCCGAGCAGGAGGAAGGCCGCCAGCGCGACCAGTCCGATGACGCCGAGCACGCGGCTATCGGTGAGGAACTGCCATAGTCTGCGCATGATCGGAGGTCCCTGGAGGCGTGAAGAAAGAATCCGGAAGGCAAATGTTGGCACCATTTCCTCAGGCCAAATTTGACGCAAGACAATACTTCGCGGACGCGAAAATCACTTGCGCAGTACGCCTTTCAAGCGCAATTCGGCGTGGCCGAAATCCATCATGGTCCAGCGCCCGCCCCAGGTCAGGCCGAGCGATTCG
Organism: Telluria sp.; assembly: GCA_035654095.1. Lineage (GTDB taxonomy): Bacteria > Pseudomonadota > Gammaproteobacteria > Burkholderiales > Burkholderiaceae_D > Telluria_A. The sequence goes on along the minus strand of DASRXO010000469.1, from coordinate 9,477 downwards.
GCCACCTCGCCGTACAGCTGATAGCCGCGCATGGCCCACGGATCCTTCTCCGAGATGATCAGGCGGCCGTCGCGCCAGAACGCGCAGTCGGCCGCCAGCCCGTATTGGTGATAGCTCTGGAAGGCGCCGGCGTTGGTCACCTGGCTGCCCATGCTGGCTAGCAGGTCCTGGCGCGCCGGGCTGCGGTAGCCTTCGAGCAGGGCCATCTCGTAGCCATGCTTTTCCTTCATGATCTTGAAGGCGAGCAGCAGGCGCTGGCTGAACTCGGGATGCAGCAAGCTCCAGTTGCGGCTGGCGTCGACCAGCATCGGCCGCACCAGTTCGACTTCCTGCGTGGTGAACGCGAGCGGCGGCAACGCGACCGGCGGCGCCAGCAGCTCGCCTTTGAGCAGGTCGGCCACATGGCTGTCGGGAGCCAGTTCGGGCACTTCGTAGCCGGGCAGCATGGCGGGACTGCTCATCGTCAGCGCGATGACGGTGGGCACCAGGATCAGCGCGGCGGCGGCGCCGCACGCGAGGTAGTGGCGGCGCATGAACTTGAGCAGGCGCGCCGCCAGCCGCCGGACCGCCTGCGCGAACGCGCCGGCTTGGCGGCCGGGCAACTCCTGCAAGCCGGCCAGGCGCTGATCGGCGCGCCGCCCCATCGCCGTCACGAGCTGCATGACCAGCTCGCGGCCGGATGGGAAAAACACAAGCCAGACGATGCTGCACACCAAACAAAAGTACAGAAGTGCGATAAAGATCAGCATGGCCGCTCCCCAGATTGTTTCTAATCGGAATTCGAAGTCCATCTTAGGAGTAATACCGTGCGCCCTACAGACGAAAATCAACACGGCTCCACGCGGCCGAACCTGGTCTCCGGAACGCGCCGGCCCACGGGCGGCGAAGACAATATCCTGGCCAGGCTGGAGCGCGACGGCGCGGCAGGGGGCTCGATCGGCGGCGGGCGGCGCGCCCTGTTCGCGCTGGGCGGACTGGTGGTGCTCGGTCTGGTCGGCACGCTGACTTGGCTGGCGTACCAGAATGCGACCACCAAGCGGGTGCTGCCCGGCGCGGTGGTGGTGATGCAGGCACCTCCGGTGCCGGCGCCTCCGGCCGTAGCGCCGGCCGCAAGCGCGCGTCCCGTGCCGGCGCAGGCGGCGCTCGATCCCAGCGAACACATCGTCCCCGCACAGCAGCTCGCCGCACGGGTTGACGGCGGCGGCCAGGCCGAGACGCCGGCAATCGTCAAGACCGATGAAGCCGGCGTGCCGCCGCTGGTGCTGGCGCCGGCCGAGCGCCGTACCGAAGCCAAACCCGCGCCGGTCACCGCATCGACGCGCCCCGCCCCAAGGCCGGCGGTGGCCGCACGCAAAGCGCCTACCGTGCCTGCGGCCATGCCGAAAGCCGAGCCGCAGCAGGTCGACAGCGATGTCGCCCTGCTATCCGCCATCATCCTGCACGCCAGCAGCCATGCCGCGGAGCGCGCCCAACTCGACGCGCAAGCCTGCGCGCAGGGCAAGAAGTGCCCAAGACCGGCGGACTGAGCGCACCAAAGAAAAAGGGCCGCGTCGTCCAGCACGCGGCCCTTCCAGTCGGCAGGCGAAGCTTACCAGCCGATATCCTTCAGCAGAGGCAAGGTCAGGTCCTTGGGCGGGACCAGGATCGTGGTCAGGTCGGGATTGATGTTCGGCTCCATCAGCAGGTTTGGCGTCGCGGTAATGTCCCAGTGCGAAACCGACGAGCCCGAGGCGAGCACGGACGGAGTGTACAGCAGCGGCCGGCCGCTGCTGTCCGCACCGGCGATCCGCGATGCATCGGCGCCCAGGGACGCCGTCACAGCGCCCGGCTTGCTGCGTGAACCATACGGCACCGCCGCCGACACCGCCGCCTTCAGCGTATTGCCATCGGCTTGGCTGATGCCTGCCGACGGAATCGTGATCGTCGGATCGGACCCGCCAGGCGCCAGCGCCCCGTCGGCATTGTTCGCCAGCAGCACAGCGATCGCGCCCGCGTCCTGCGCGTTTTTGACCTTGACCACAAAGCCGCAAACGCCGCGGCTGATGATCGCGACCTTCCCCGCCACCGCCGCCGTGTTCGCCGCGTTAAACGGGTTGCAGCCGGGACCGGCTTCGCCGGGCTGGGCGACTGGCACCGCCAGCACGCCGAGCGCACCAGGGTTCGCGATCACCGGGCCGAATGAGGAGCCGTTGTAGTCGAACGACCCGGTACCGCCCGGTGCCGGCGACGCCGTCTTGATCACCGGGGCCGGCTTCAGGATGGTCGCGCCGGCCACCGCGTTAGGACCGTTCCACGCCAGTTTCAGCGGGTTGATGGCCGAGGCCTTGCGCTCGGCACTGGTCATCGTCAGCCAGGTCTTGTTCGCGGTGTTGTCGTACATGAAGCCTTCCCAGATGCTGGGCAGGCCACTATCGGTGAAGGCGCTGCCGTCCGCACTGATCCGCTTGCCGGTCGAGGTCTGCACCGACAGCACGGAGAAGCCGAGGCCATGCCCCAGTTCGTGCAGCAGCGTTTCGACAAAGTTGATCTTGCTGCCTGCATTGCCATCGAGCCCCAGATAAAACGGCGAGCCGGCCAGGCAATCGGCGTTACCGAGGTTGAAGTTGAACTGGGTCTTGATATCGACGTTGCCGAAGCCCGAGCCGTCATCCGGATTGCCCTCGCTCAGGTTGGCGCCGAACAGCTTGTTGGCCAGCGCCTGCGGATACCAGGTGCCGGGCACGCCGCCAGGGAAGTCGTGCCAGATGTTCCACGCGCCGGCGCTGCCCAGCACGGCGGAGCTGGCGGTGCAGGTCAAGGCCTCCCAACCGGCGCTGACGGTGATGTTGACGTTGCTTTCAAGGTTCTGCTCCCAGATGTCGGCAACGTAGCGGTACACATTCAGCCGCTGCTGGCCCAACGTGGTGCCGGAATTGCCGCCCACCGGCGCGACCGGAGTCGGGTCGTTAAAGCCAACGCCGGCCGGATCGCGGCTGGCGATCGTGATGGTCGCAGCTTGGGCGCCCAGGCATGCCAGCACGCAGGAAGCGGCGAATAAGGATTTGGTCGTCATGCGCATGGGGTCACTCCGTTTCCAACTTGGTTGCGGTATGGCCTGCGGTGTGCACCGCGGCTTCGGCGGCTTCGTGCGAGTCGAAGCATTCCTGCCCGACGGTGCCGTCCGGCTTGCGTACTGCCACCGCCGCGCTGATGAACTCGTCCGTCAGGCGGGCGCCGCGCGCGCCGCTGGCATGCCACTTCTGCAACGTTGCGGTCGGCGCGATACGGGCATTGCGCAGCTTCGAGATTCTCAACTGCTGCAGTGCGTTGTGCTCTTCCGGCGTGGCCGCGCGCAGCTGGCCGGTGTCGGCGTCGCGCACCACGGTGATGTCGTCGCTCGACTCGACGGCCGCCGGTTTGGCGGATACCTGCGGGTCGGCGGCGGCGGCTTGCAAGGGCATTGCGGCGAGGCCGATCAGCATGAGGCCGACGCTGGCGGCGCTCAGCAAGCGCTCGCCGGACTGGATTTTTTTAGACATGGTTCTCTCTCCTAAAGTCGATGGACGTAGCTCAGCTTTGCTTGCGGCGGCGTGCGGCGATCAGGCCCAGCAAACCGGCGCCCAGGATCAGCGTGGTCGACGGTTCCGGCACCGTGACGGTCAAGTTGTCCAGCCCGATGTAGTTGGATGCATCGGCCAGGCCGGTGTACTGGATCGCCAGGCGTCCGGTCGCGCCGGCCCCGAGTCCCGCCATGCCGATCGTGTACTGGGTCCAGTCGCCGGTCGAGGCGGTCATGACATTTCCGAGCACGAAGTCGGTCAGCGCGCTGCCGCCGGCGCTCAAGCCAAAGGCGAAATGGTCGCTGAATTGCTCGTCGGCTGCGCCCCTGACCCAGAACGTGATCATGAAGTTCTCGGCGGTCGAAAACACCGGCGTGATCAGCCAGTTGTCGAGAGTGCCACCCGGCGCCGCGTTGTTGAAGTTGGCCGCGGCATACGATTCCGGAGGACCGTTCTGCGCCGCGAATTGGCTCTGATCACCCTGGAACCATCCGGACGTCAGGCCGGGCGGTGAACTCGCGTTGTTCAATACCCAGCCGGCGGACGTAAGTCCGGGGACGTTGTTGAAATCCTCTTGCAGCACGACGCCGGCCTGGGCCGAGACAGCCGCACCAACGAGTGCAAATGCACTGAGCGCCTTGACCATGCGCCCGCATTGATATTGTTTTACGTTCGTATTGTTCATGTGTCCGTCCCGATGGATGATCTCGATTAATGGGTACAAGTCTGCGCTTGCTCTTTCACTTTTTCGCAAAAGTGATAAATAACTATAGCAACAGCAATAATTTATATAGCAAAAATTTTAACGTTTATTCTAGGTTTTTTGACATGTGTTTCCGAAGCAAATTCTGTATGTACTATGAAGAAACGCTGAGGTAGCTGAGAGAAACTGGCCGCGACTGTGGTTCGGCGTTATACTGTACATAACAACAGTATTCATCCCTCCGGCCGGTCATGAAGCAAGTCCTCGAGAATCCGTTCTACTACCTCGACAATTTCCAACGCGTGCTGGACTGGATCGCCGAGCGCTACAGCGACTTGCTGGGCGCCGAGGAGCGTGATTTCATTGCCGCTTTTCCCGCCTTGCCGCAGCCGGCGCGCGCGCTGTTCGTGCGCATGGTGATGCGCAAAGGCAGCGTGTTCCGGGCAAGCAAACTCAATTACGCGGAAATCGGCTGCACCCTGGCCGCGGCGCGCGAGCTGCTGCCCACCGGCTGGATCGCGGGCGATCCTGTACTGACGCTCGACGACTTGTTCGGCCTGCTGTCCAAGCCCGAGATCGCCGCGCTGTTCCGCCTCTCGCTGCACGAAAAAGGCGCGAAGAAAGCCGGCCAACTGGAAGCGCTGCGCGCCGAGTTCGGCGACCCGCGCAGCTTCTCCGCCTGGTGGCGCGATGCGGGCGACAGCGTGTTCGCCCTGCTGGCCAGGCCGCTGTGCGATCGGCTACGGCTGATTTTTTTCGGTAACCTGCACCAGGACTGGACCGAATTCGTGCTGTCCGACCTTGGCGTCTACAAGTACGAGCAGGTCGAGTTTTCGCCGTCCTCGCGCGGCTTTCGCACGCGGCGCGACATCGATCATTACCTCGCGCTGCACAGCTGCAAGGAACGCTTCGACGCCGGCGAACCGCTGGACGAGGTGCTGGGCGCCCTGCCCGCCGACGCCTTCGACAACCAGTGGCTGGACAGCCGGCGCGAGCGCCTGATGTTCAAGATCGCCCAGCATTGCGAGAAGCAGCGCGACTGGGCGCAGGCGGTGCGGCTGTACGCCGGCTGCCGCTTTCCCGGTGCGCGTGCGCGGGCCATCCGCGTGCTCGAAAAAGACCAGCAATACGCGGCCGCGTTCGCGCTGCTCGGCGACGCGCAGCGCGCGCCGGAAAGCGACGCCGAACGCCAGCAGCTGCTGCGCATCGCGCCGCGCCTGGCCCGCAAGCTCGGCCACCAGAAGCCGCCTGCGAAGCGGCCCGCGCCGGTCGCCCGCATCGACCTGAGCCTGCCCATGCCGCGCGAGGCATGGTGGGTCGAGGGCGTGGTGCGCGACCACCTCACGCGCGACGATGCGCCCGTGTTTTACGTCGAGAACGCGTTGGCCAACGCGCTGTTCGGCCTGCTGTGCTGGCGCGCGATCTTCAGCGCGATACCGGGCGCCTTCTTCCACCCATTTCACCGCGCACCGGCCGACCTGTTCAGCGCCGATTTCTTCCAGCGCCGCGAGGCCGCGTTCCGCGCCTGTCTCGATGAACTCGACAGCGGCAGTTACCGCGCCACGATACGCCGCAACTTCAGCGACAAACGGGGCATCCAGTCGCCCTTCCTGGCCTGGGACTTCCTCAGCGAAGAGCTGATCGAGATGGCGCTCGACTGCATCCCCTGCGTCCACCTGAAAAAATGGTGCGACCGCATCCTGCTCGACATCAAGGCCAACCGCAGCGGCTTCCCCGACCTGATCCAGTTCTGGCCGGCCGAACGGCGCTACAACATGATCGAGGTGAAAGGCCCGGGCGACCGCCTGCAGGACAGCCAGCTGCGCTGGATCGAGTACTGCGCCGCGCACGCAATGCCGGTCGCCGTGTGCTACCTGCAATGGTCGGAGCACCGCGCGTGAGCTACGTCGTCGCGGTACGCGCGCTGTGCGAGTTCACCGCCAAACAGGGCGACCTCGACCTGCGCTTCACGCCCTCGCCCACCGCGCAGGAAGGCATCGCCGGCCATGCGGTGGTGACGGCGCGGCGCGGCCCGCGGTACCAGCCCGAGCTCAGCCTCGAAGGCGACTACGGCCCGCTGCACGTGCGCGGCCGCGCCGACGGTTACGATCCCGCGCAAAACCTGCTGGAGGAAATCAAGACCTACCGCGGCGAGCTGGCCGGCATGCCGGACAACCATCGCCACCTGCACTGGGCGCAGCTGCGGGTCTACGGCCACCTGCTGTGCCACAAGCTGGAGCTGGCCGAGGTCAACCTGGCACTGGTCTACTTCGACATCGGCAAGCAGACCGAAACCGTGCTGCGCGAAACCCACAACGCCGAGACACTGGCCACGCTGTTCGCCGAGCAGTGCGAGCGCTTCGTGGCCTGGGCCGGCCAGGAACTGGCGCACCGCGGCGCACGCGACGCCGCGCTCGACGGCCTGCAATTCCCGTATCCCGCATTTCGTCCCGGGCAGCGCCAGCTTGCCGAAACCATCTTCAAGGCCAACGCCAGCGGCCGCTGCGTGCTGGCGCAGGCGCCGACCGGGATCGGCAAGACGATCGGCAGCCTGTTCCCGGTGTTGAAGGCGGCCCCGCAACAGAAGCTCGACAAAGTATTCTACCTCGCCGCCAAGACGCCCGGCCGCCAGCTCGCGCTCGATGCGCTGGCCACCATCGAGCGCGGCGCGATCCCGATCCGCGTGCTCGAACTGGCCGCGCGCGAGAAGAGCTGCGAGCATCCCGACAAGGCCTGCCACGGCGACTCCTGTCCGCTGGCGAAGGGCTTCTACGACCGGCTGCCGGCGGCGCGCGAGGCCGCCCTGCAGGTCGGCATGCTGGACCGCCCCAGGCTGCGCCAGGTAGCGCTGGCGCATGAGGTCTGCCCCTACTATCTGGGCAGCGAAATGGCGCGCTGGAGCGACGTCATCGTCGGCGATTACAACTACTACTTCGACTACGGCGCGATGCTGTACGGGCTCACCGTCGCCAACCAGTGGCGCGTCAGCGTGCTGGTCGACGAGGCGCACAATCTGGTGGCGCGCGCCCGCGGCATGTATTCGGCGGAACTGGACCGCATCGCCCTGCGCGCCGCGCGCGCCGCCGCGCCGGGCTTCCTCAAGAAGACGCTGGAGCGCGTCGGCCGCGCATGGCCCGAGGCGGCTTCCGGCTACGAGGTGGCGCAGGCGATCCCGGACCAGCTGCTCGCCGCGCTGCAAGGCGCGACGAGCGCGATCACCGATTACCTGATCGGGCAACCGGGGCCGATGGAGCCGGCCTTGCAGCGCTTCTATTTCGACGCCCTGCACTTCACCAAGCTGGCCGAATCGTTCGGCGAGCATTCGCTGTTCGACGTCACGGCCAGGGACGGCGGCGCGGCCCTGTGCCTGCGTAACATCGTGCCCGCGCACTTCCTGAAGGCGCGCTTTGCCGCAGCCCATTCGGCGGCGCTGTTCTCGGCCACCCTGAGTCCGTGGAACTACTACAGCGACGCGCTCGGCATGCCCGCCAGCACCGGCTGGATCGACGTCGAGTCGCCGTTCGAAGCGCACCAGCTGGCGGTGCACGTGGTCGACCAGATCTCGACGCGCTTCCAGCACCGCGCGCAGTCGGCCGCGCCGATCGCCGCGCTGATCGCGCAGCAGTACCGGGCCGCGCCCGGCAACTACCTGGCCTTCTTCAGCAGCTTCGATTACCTCGAACAGGTGGCAGCCCAGTTCGCGCAAGCCCATCCGGGGATCCCGGCCTGGCGGCAGCCGCGCCGCATGCAGGAAGGCGAGCGCGACGCCTTCCTGGCGCGCTTCACGATCGACGGTTGCGGCATCGGCTTCGCGGTGCTGGGCGGCGCGTTCGGCGAAGGCATCGACCTGCCGGGCAAGCGGCTGATCGGCGCCTTCATCGCCACCCTCGGCCTGCCGCAGATGAACCCGGTGAACGAGCAAATCCGCCAGCGCATGCACGCGATCTTCGGCGCCGGCTACGATTACACCTATCTGTATCCCGGCATCCAGAAGGTGGTGCAGGCCGCGGGCCGCGTGATCCGCACCAGCAGCGACCGCGGCGTGGTGTATCTGATCGACGACCGCTTCGCCCAGCCCGAGGTGCAAGAGCTGCTGCCGCGCTGGTGGAAGCTGGGCCAGCCGGCGCTTACCGGATCAGGTTCCTGACCTTTTGGTAGCCGCTGCGGCTGATCGGCAGCCTGGTGCCGTCCTTGAGGATGGCCGCGTGGCTGTCCTTGCCGGCCGCTTCGATGCGGCTGATCGCCTCGATGTTCACGATGCAGGAACGGTGGATGCGCAGGAATACATCCGGATCGAGCTGGCTCTCCAGCTCCGACAGGCGCTGGTTCTTGAGGTAGGCCTTGCCGCCCGCGCTCACCTGCACATAGTCGTCTTGCGCCTCGATGTAGTCGATCTTGTCGGCGGCGATCACATGGACCTTGGCGCCATCGCGGATCAGCACCCGCTCGAGCGGCTTGTTGCGCATCGCCGCCTCGGTCATGAGCGCGGCCAGCGCCGGCGGGTTGCCGAGGCTTGCGCGCGCATGCGCCAGCGCCTCGTCCAGCCGCTGTTGGCTGAAGGGCTTGAGCAGGTAGTCGACCGCGTGCACCTCGAACGCCTTCAGCGCGTACTGGTCGAAGGCGGTGGCGAAGATGTAGCGCGCCTTGCGGCCAGCCAGTTCCACCACTTCGAAGCCGTTCAGCTTGGGCATCTGGATGTCGAGGAACACCAGCGCCGGTTCCAGTTCGGTGATCGCCTTGACCGCGTCGAAACCGTTGGCGCATTCGGCCACGATCTCGATGTCGACGTGCGCGCCCAGGAATTCGCGCAGCACGCCGCGGGCCAGCTCTTCGTCGTCGACGATAATGACGCGCATATTATGACTCCGTCGTTTCGGCGGGCAGCGCCAGTTCCGCCCGGTAGGTTGTGGCGTCCCGCGTGCAATGCAGGCTGGCCTGGTGGCCGTAGGCGGCGGCCAGGCGCTGGCGCACATTGGCCAGGCCGATGCCGTTGCCGCGCGCCGCGGGCTGGTCTTCATCGACGTCGTTCTCCACGCTCACGCGCAGGATCGATCCGGCGCGCTGGGCGGCGATGCGCACCGTGCCGCCCTGCGTCAGGTTGCCGATGCCGTGCTTGACCGCGTTCTCGACCAGCGGCTGCAAGATCATCGGCGGCAGCAGGCAGGCCTTGGCGTCGTCGCCGATGTCCTGTTCGACCAGCAGGCGCGCGCCGAAGCGCACTTGTTCGATCGCCAG
>DASRXO010000468.1:0-2947 GCA_035654095.1 Telluria sp. | reverse complement strand
GGCCACGCGCTGCCATCAGCTGGCGGCGGCGCTGGAGCGCGACAGCATGCATCCCTTGGCCGCCGCGCTCAAGGCGGACGCCGCCTGGTCCGGGATGGTGGCGCGCGACTTGCAGCAGACGCAAGGGCAGGGCGTCGAAGGTTGGGTCGGGGCGGTCCGTTACCGGCTGGGCAATGCGGCCCACGTGGCCGCATTGGCCGGGCCTGCGCCGGCCAGCGGTACGCAAGAAGGCGCCAGCTGGGTCTACCTGGGGACGCAGTCCGGCTGGCTCGCGCGCTTCGTCTTGTCCGACCCGCAGCGCGCGGATGCGCGCGAACTGGTGCGGGCGTTTCAGGCGCGCGGCAAGACGGTGATTCTGCTGAGCGGCGATCGGCAGGGCGTAGTCGATCAGGTGGCCGGCGCGCTTGGCATCGACCTTGCACTCGGCGGCCAGCTGCCGGACCAGAAGCTGGCCTTCGTCCAGCGTCTCCAGGCCGGCGGCGCGGTGGTGGCGATGGTGGGCGACGGCATCAACGACGCGGCGGTGCTGGGCGCGGCCGACGTCTCGTTCGCGATGGGGGGCGGAGCGGCACTGGCGCAGGTGCACGCAGACTGCGTGCTGCTGTCGGGCAGCCTGGCCAGCCTCGGCGAGGCCGCCATCTGCGCGCGGCTCACCATGCGCGTGATCCGCCAGAACCTGGCCTGGGCCACCTTGTACAACCTGGTGGCGATCCCCGCTGCCGCGCTAGGATGGCTGAACCCCTGGATGGCAGGGGTAGGCATGGCGGCGAGCTCCTGCGTGGTGCTGGCCAATGCGCTGCGCCTGCGCCGCGCTGGACGATGATGGAAGCCCTATTCCTGCTGATCCCCCTCAGCATACTGGTCATCGCGCTGGCGGTCTGGGTGTTTCTCGGCGCCGCCGACGGCGGCCAGTTCGACGATCTCGACGGCCCCGCCGTCCGCATCTTGCACGACGATGACCGTGCCGCGTAGAGCGCCGCTAACAGTCCGATTTTGATTCACATCAAGGTTTTTCCGCTCCCGAAAACTTACCCTGAGCTCCGTCATTGTTAATTACCCTGGAGAGCATGCGTGGACACTGGCCTGAACTACAACTACAAGATCGTCCGGCAGTTTACGATAGCAACCGTCGTCTGGGGCGTGATCGGCATGCTGGCCGGCGTCTTCATCGCCGCGCAGCTGGTGTGGCCGGCGCTGAATTTCGACACGCCGTGGCTGAGCTATGGCCGGCTGCGTCCGCTGCACACGAACGCGGTCATTTTCGCCTTCGGCATCTGCGGGCTGTTCGCCACCTCCTACTACGTGGTGCAGCGCACCTGCCAGGTGCGGCTATTTTCCGACCGCCTCGCGTCGTTCACGTTCTGGGGGTGGCAGGCGGTGCTGGTGCTGGCCGCCATCACACTGCCGATGGGCTTCACGCGTGGCAAGGAGTACGCCGAACTCGAGTGGCCGATCACGATCCTGATCACCGTGGTCTGGGTGGCGTATGCCGTGGTCTTCTTCGGCACCCTGGTCAAGCGCAAGGTCGCCCACATCTACGTTGCCAACTGGTTCTTCGGCGCCTACATCATCGCGGTCGCGCTGCTGCATATCGTGAACGGCGCCAGCATGCCGGCATCGGCCTGGAAATCGTACTCTGCCTATTCGGGCGTGCAAGATGCAATGATCCAGTGGTGGTACGGCCACAACGCAGTCGGCTTCATCCTCACCGCCGGCTACCTCGGCATGGTCTACTACTTCATCCCGAAACAGGCCGAACGCCCGGTGTACTCGTACCGGCTGTCGATCGTGCACTTCTGGGCCCTGATCTTCACCTACATGTGGGCCGGCCCGCACCACCTGCACTATACCGCGCTGCCCGACTGGACCCAGTCGATCGGCATGGTGTTCTCGCTGATTCTGCTGGCGCCGTCCTGGGGCGGCATGATCAACGGGATCATGACCTTGTCGGGCGCCTGGCACAAGCTGCGCTCCGATCCTATCCTCAAGTTCCTGATCGTGTCGCTGTCGTTCTACGGCATGGCGACGTTCGAGGGACCGATGATGTCGATCAAGACGGTCAACTCGCTGTCGCACTACACCGACTGGGGCATCGCTCACGTGCATGCCGGCGCGCTCGGATGGGTCGGCTTCATTACGATGGGGTCGATCTATTACCTGGTGCCGCGCCTGTCGGGCAAGAAGGCGATGTGGAGCACGCGCCTGATCGACGCCCACTTCTGGGTCGCGACCATCGGCATCGTGCTGTACATCGCGTCGATGTGGATCGCCGGCGTGATGCAGGGATTGATGTGGCGCGCGGTGAATCCCGACGGCACCCTGACCTATACCTTCGTCGAGGGCGTCAAGGCGACCTTCCCGTACTACGTGGTGCGCTTCGGCGGCGGCCTGCTGTACCTGAGCGGCATGCTGATGATGGCCTATAACACCCTGATGACGATGCGCGACACGGTATCGCAGGATGCGCGCATCCCGTCCCTTATACCGCTGCCTGCCTGACCGGAGCATTCGATGAAATTTTCCCATGACGCGATCGAGACCAATCCCTGGCTGCTGATCGGACTGGTGCTGCTGGTCATCTCCTTCGGCGGCCTGGTGGAGATCGTCCCGCTGTTCTTCCAGAAATCGACCACCGAGCCGATAGCCGGCCTGAAGCCGTATTCGCCGCTGCGGCTGGCGGGGCGCGACATTTACGTACGCGAGGGCTGCTACAACTGTCACTCGCAGATGATCCGTCCGTTCCGCGCCGAGACCGAGCGCTATGGCCATTATTCGGTGGCCGGGGAATTCGTCTACGACCGGCCGTTCCAGTGGGGCTCGAAGCGCACCGGCCCCGACCTCGCGCGCGTCGGCGGCAAGTACCCGAGCTCGTGGCACGTCGTGCACATGCGCGACCCGCGCGCGACCTCGCCCGGCTCCAACATGCCACCCTACGCGTTCCTCGCCG
>DASRXO010000467.1:0-5803 GCA_035654095.1 Telluria sp. | reverse complement strand
TCAACATTGAAGATGAATCGCTACGACCCCTTCCGGCAGCGGCACTTACGGTGCTTCGCGCCCATATTGCGACCACCGAATACAAGGAGTGCGCTACAGGAGAATTTGTCGGAACCAACGTCGACCTCGCCGGCCGCGGACGCAAGGTGGACTGGATTGCGAAGACGGCCGACGGTTGCGCCTGGGGTGCGTCGACAGCCAAAATTTGGATCCTGGAACGTCAAGCCAACGCCTATCGGCTTGTGCTGTACACCGGCGGCCAGGTCGTGGACCTGCACAAGGAGAAATCCCGCAAGCTTCGGAACCTGACGGTCGCAAGCGGCAATGCGGGCCACTACGCAGAAACCCTGTTTAAGTTTAACGGAACTGAGTACGTCGGATTCCCAACCAGGCGGTAAATTTGCACGACTAGCTATACTCAAGTGATGGACGAGCGACAACCACCATGAAGAAAGCGGCAACCACCATGAAGGCGACGAAGAACGGCGCGAAGGAAGGCGAAGGAGGCGCCTCTCCCTCTCAGCTGATCGATGCAAAAATCAAGGAGCTGAGCGATTGGCGGGGCGAGATGCTCGCTCGGATCCGAGCCCTCATCAAGCAGGCCGACCCTGAAGTGATCGAGGAGTGGAAGTGGCGGGTTCCGGTGTGGTCGCACGCCGGCATCATCTGCACCGGTGAGACGTACAAGAAAGCCGTGAAGATGACCTTCGCCAAGGGCGCCTCGGTGGAGGACCCTTCAGGCCTCTTCAACTCCAGCCTCGAAGGCAACACCAGGCGCGCCATCGACTTTCATGAGGGCGACAAGATTAATGAAAAGGCGTTGAAGGCACTCATTCGCGCAGCCGTGGCACTGAACGCGTCTACAGCCTAGCTGCTATTGGAGCATGCGTTTGAATTCGCCGCTGTCGATCAGCTGTTGCAGCTCGGTCGCCCCGCCAACCAGTACGCCCTTGACGAACACCATTGGGAACGTGTGCCAGCCAGTCCACATCTTGAGCGCCGTGCGACGCCGCCATTCCGCCAGGTAGCTCCCGTATTGCAAATAGACGTAGGGCGTCCCGAGCGCGTCGAGGGCCTTGCGCGCCCGGCGTGGGTGCGGGTTCTGCGCCATCCCGACCACGACCACGGTATTGGCCGCAATCGCCGCCTGCACCTCACGCACAATATCGGCGTGGCCCTCCGAAATCTTGTTCCGTATGGCAGGATGAATATGCGATTCGTCGAGGATGTTGCGGCTCATGCGGCACTCCAATTGGATGAAAGATATGGCCTACGCCGGCCATAAAGGGCTACGGGATTATAAGCTTGCCAGCAAAACCATGTCCGTAGGGAAATCGAGATAAGCAGCACAGCTTGGTGAAAGCACGTTTTGAAGCCAAGTGGCATGTCGCCGCATGAAACGATTTGTTGCCAAAAATCATTTTTCCGCATGATATGTGGCAAAATGGTTTACAGCCTCACCCTTCCACCGCTGGTGGCCATTGCAAAATCAATGTGCGAAAAAAATGAAAATAACGAGTACTGTCCTTGTTGTCCTGGCCGCATCCCTGACGGCCTGCAACAGCAATCTGCCGGAATCCGCCAACGCCGGTTCCCGTGCCCAATCGACGCTACTGGCCAGCGTCGTCAAGTTGAGCGCGGCGGACTATCAGAGCGCCGTGCAGGAATTGTATATCGCCTACTACGGCCGACCGGCGGACCCGGCTGGGCTGGCGTATTGGGCAGGCGTGTTACTGTCGGCCGGCGCGCCCACCGATCTGCAGATGCTCAACGCGTCCTACGCCAGCAACCCTTCGGTGAAAACCGTGGTCGACAGTTTTGCCAACAGCGCGGAATCGGCGGCCTTGTACGGCAGCGGCACTGCCTCCGCCTTTGTCGCCGCGATCTACCAGAATGTGCTGAACCGCTTGCCCGACACGGCGGGACAGGCGTACTGGGCCGACAACATCAGCAACCGCGTCCAGACCCAGGGCCAGACGGCCTTGGCCATCGTCGCGTCGGCCTCGGCCCAGGCGCACACCAGCACCGATGAACAAGTGGTGAACAACCGCCTGATCACGGCCACCGAATTCACGGCGCAAGTCATCGGCCAGAACGCGGCCAGCGGTTACAGCGGCAGCGCCAGCAACAAGGTCGCCAGCGCGCTGCTGGCCGCCGTCAGCGCCACCACCGACACGACCGCATACAAGACGACTGTCGCCGCGTCCGTCGCGACGATGGCGCCGACCAGTCTTTTCACCGAGATTCCCGCACCGCCCGCCACTGGGTTCACCGACAAGACCGTCTTCGTGGCCAGCGACGAGCTGAACGTGCTGACGCTGGCGCAGGAAAAGCTGATCGGCACCGCGCCGCTGCCCGACGTACACCAGTCTTATCTGAAAATGGTCGACGGCAGCAACCGCTTCTGGGTCCAGGGTGGCGGCGGCAGCACGCTGTTCACGACCACCGACTTCACCGCGTTCAGCACGCCGCTGCTCAATGGTGTGGTGCAGCCCGTGTTCGGGCCATCGGTCAAACTGTCCACCCAGTTTGACGCCGACTACGCGGGCGCCAGTTCGGTGTTCCCGGCAACGAACATGCATGATCTGCTGATGCTCTACCACGCGGAGAATCACTACGGCCAACCCTACGGCGCGACCGGTGTGACGGCGTTCTACGCGTCGGTCGGCATCGCGACGTCGTCGGATGCGGGCCAGACCTGGGGCGGCAGGACGCAAATCCTGACCGGCCGCGAGCCAATCACCAACGCGGCCGCCGGCACGGCGATCGGCGCCGGCAATCCGACGGCGATCGTCACCGGCGGCTATATCTATGTGTTCTTTGGCGACTTCGTCAGCAAGAACGGCGCGTTCAAAGGTCAGAACGCCCTATGCCTTGCGCGTTCGCCGGTGGCCAGCAATGGCGCGGCGGGAACGTGGATGAAGTATTACAACGGGGCGTTCAACCAGCCCGGGATCGGCGGGCTGTGCTCGTCGCCCGTGCCGGCACCGACCGTCAAGAGCGGCATCAGTTTCCAGTCGGATGCGGACATTAGCTACAACTCGGCCCTGCATGCCTACCTGTTGATCTTCCGCTCGGACGATGGTTTCTTCTATTCGACGTCGCAGGACATGGTCACCTGGGCCAAGCCAAAGCTGATGATGGCAACCGTGCCGCAAATCGCCGCGCTGAGCACGCCCGGGGCCGAATATTATTACTACGCGACGTTGGTCAGCCCGGACACGCTGTCCGATCAGACCACCAGCGCGACTGGCTATCTGTACTACGCCAAGGGTGTGCAGAACAGCGCGCTGGGCCAGAACACGCACTCGTGGTATCGCCGCTCGGTGACCATCCAGTAAGCGCGGGCGCCCAATCGAGCACTCCTCGATTGGGCCACGAAGAACCCGCCACGCACCAGGGAACCGGAGGTGGCGCCAGCCTTCAGACACATACTCGACAGTTCGCGTAGAAGCTTGCGCTCATCGTATGGGGCGCAGTTCATTCGCTCATCGATGTCGAGGTCGTGTCCAAATGTCGGCACTGACCCTCAACGCTCGACCTAGCCGAACAGGAACAATGTACATCCATGTGTGCACATCCGCGGATCTGTGCTACAGTACATCCATGTACACACATGGAGGATGGAATGCAAACGACCAAGGCTTTTCGGAATGGCAACTCTCAGGCGATCCGTATTCCGTCCGAACTGGCCTATGAGCGGACCGACATCGAATTGGAGATTGAACGCGTCGGAGAAGAAATACGCATCCGGCCGGCGCGTCGGCCGCTCGCTGGCGTACTCAAGAAGTTCGCCAAGTTCGGGCCGGACTTCATGGCAGGCGGGCGCGGCGACCAGGAACAGAGCGATCGGGAGGCGCTGTAATGCCTCTGTTTATGCTCGACACCAACATGTGCATCTATTTGATGAAAAACCAGCCTGAGCAGGTCGCCAGGCGATTTGCTCAATGCTATGTAGGCGACGTGGTGATCTCGGCCATTACGTTCGCCGAACTGGAGTATGGCGTTACCGTATCCCAAAACAGCGCGCGTGAACGGCTGAACCTTATCGCGCTTGTTGAGGATATCCAAGTTGTCCCTTTTGATGCTGCTGCGGCGACCGCCTATGGACCGATCAGGGAGGCGACTCGCGAGCGTAAGAAGGATCAACTCGATAAGCTGATCGCAGCGCACGCTGTCGCGCTCGATGTATCTCTCGTCACAAAT
Organism: Telluria sp.; assembly: GCA_035654095.1. Lineage (GTDB taxonomy): Bacteria > Pseudomonadota > Gammaproteobacteria > Burkholderiales > Burkholderiaceae_D > Telluria_A. The sequence goes on along the minus strand of DASRXO010000467.1, from coordinate 1,597 downwards.
AACGAACGCGATTTCGTCGCCTATCCAGGACTCAGAATCGAAAATTGGCTCAACGGCTATGAAAATAAAGGATGAGAACTTGAAACGATCTTCTGGTCCGTCGTTGCGCTTGCTTGACGCTTGGTTGACACCAGCGATGAAAAAGGACTCAGGTTCTCACCCAAGTCCTTGATTTTAATGGTGGGCCTCCCGTGAGTCGAACACGGCACCAACGGATTATGAGTCCGCTGCTCTAACCAAGCATGAGCTAGAGGCCCGAAATCGTGGGCGGGAGCACGGACGCAAAGCTCTCGCCAACAAAGTGGCGAGAGGATATTGCCTTTAGCGTGAACCCGTCAAGCGTTAGTTGCCTTCGAGGAAGCTCTTGAGCTTGTCGGAGCGCGAGGGGTGGCGCAGCTTGCGCAGGGCCTTCGCTTCGATCTGGCGGATGCGCTCGCGCGTGACGTCGAACTGCTTGCCCACCTCTTCCAGCGTGTGGTCGGTCGACATCTCGATGCCGAAACGCATGCGCAGCACCTTGGCTTCACGCGGCGTCAGCGAGTCCAGCACGTCCTTGACCACCCCGCGCATCGAGGCGTGCAGCGCCGCGTCCGAGGGCGCCAGCGTGTTGTTGTCTTCGATGAAGTCGCCCAGGTGGGAGTCGTCATCGTCGCCGATCGGCGTTTCCATCGAGATCGGCTCTTTTGCGATCTTCATGATCTTGCGGATCTTATCTTCCGGCATTTCCATCTTGACCGCGAGCGTGGCCGGGTCGGGCTCGGCGCCGGTCTCTTGCAGGATCTGGCGCGAGATGCGGTTCATCTTGTTGATGGTCTCGATCATGTGCACCGGAATCCGGATGGTGCGCGCCTGGTCGGCGATCGAACGCGTGATCGCCTGCCGGATCCACCACGTCGCGTAGGTCGAAAACTTGTAGCCGCGCCGGTATTCGAACTTGTCGACCGCCTTCATCAGGCCGATATTGCCTTCCTGGATCAGGTCGAGGAATTGCAGACCGCGGTTGGTGTACTTCTTGGCGATCGAAATCACGAGCCGCAAGTTGGCCTCGGTCATTTCGCGCTTGGCCTTGCGCGCCTTCATTTCGCCGGCCGCCATCTGGCGGTTGATGTTGCGCAGGTCGGGCAGCGGCAGCACCACGCGCGCCTGCAGGTCGATCAGCCGTTGCTGCAGCTCCTTGATGGTCGGGATGTTGCGGCCCAGGATGGCGCTGTAGGCGTGGCCCGCGTTGACTTCGCCATCGACCCATTCGAGGTTGGTTTCATTGCCCGGGAAGACCTTGATGAAGTGGGCGCGCGGCATGCCGCACTTGTTCACCGCCACGTCGAGGATCTGCTTCTCGATATGGCGCACTTCGTCGACCTGGCCGCGCAGCTGCTCGAGGTTGACGCCGTGCTTCTTCTCGAGCTTCTTCTCGAGCGCAGCGTTGGCCTCGATCTCCTGCACCCACTTGGGCATCTGCGCGACCGAGATGCCACCCACGCGCTCTTCGGCGTCGCGGATGGTGGCCTCGGACTCGTCGATGCGGCGCACGTAGCTCTTGAGCTTGCCGACCAGCGCGTCGATCTGCTTTTTCGCGAAGCGCACCTCGCGCAGCGTG
>DASRXO010000466.1:0-4345 GCA_035654095.1 Telluria sp. | reverse complement strand
GGATCGATATCGAAGACCAGGCCGAGGTGGTGGGCGACCTCGATGTCGAGAATTTCCCCACCCTGCTGATCCAGCGCCACGACACGGTGGCCTTCTTCGGCACCATGCTGCCCGACGCGGGCGTGGCCGACCGGCTGCTGCAGTCGCAAGCCGCGCAGTCCGACGAGGAACTGGCGCGCCTGACCGCGGCCAGCGCCGAACGGCGCGCCTGGCAGCGCGAGGCCAACCTGCGCACCCTGCTGCGCGCCGCCGAGGCCTGACGCCGCGCGCCGCGTCAGGCCAGCCGCAACGGCAGGCTGCGCAGACGCTGCCCGGTCAGCACGAACAGCGCGTTGGCCACGGCCGGCGCGATCGGCGGCGTGCCCGGTTCGCCGACGCCCTCGGGCGGCTCGGCGCTCGGGATGATCACGGTTTCCACCAGCGGCGCGCGGTCCATGCGCAGCACCGGATAGTCGTGGAAATTGGTCTGCTCGATGCGGCCGTCCTTGAGCGTGATCTCGCCGCCCAGCGCGGCCGACAGGCCGAAGATCACCGCCGACTCCATCTGCTGCGCGACGATGTTCGGGTTGACCGCGATCCCGCAGTCGATCGCGCACACCACGCGGTGCACGCGGATCTCCTTGCCCTCGACCGACACCTCGGCCACCTGCGCCACCACGCTGCCGAACGACTGGTGCAGCGCCACGCCGTGCGCGCGTCCGGCCGGCGCACTGCCGGCCCTGGCCAGCGCCGCGTCGAGCACCGCCAGCTGGCGCGGATGCCCGGCCAGCAGCGCGCGCCGGAACGCCGCGCCGTCCTTGCCGGCGGCATGCGCCAGTTCGTCGATGAAGCTCTCCTTGAAGAAGGCGTTGTGCGAGTGGCCGACCGAGCGCCAATAGCCGATCGGCACCGCGCTGTCGGCGATCACGTGTTCGATCCGCTGGTTGGCGATCTCGTACTGCATGTCGTATTCGCCTTCGACCGTCGTCTTGTCGGGGCCGACGCCGGGCAAGCCCAGGCTGCGCGGAAAATACTGGTGGCCGATCGACCCGCTGACCGACTTGTTGACGTAGCCGACCGGCGTACCGGCCGCATCGAGACTGCCGCGAAAGCGCGCCAGCGCCGCCGGGCGGTAGACGTCATGCGTCATGTCGTCTTCGCGCGACCAGATCAGCTGCACCGGACGGCCGCCGGCGGCCGCGGCGATCGCGACCGCCTGCGCCACCATGTCGGCTTCGAGCCGGCGCCCGAAGCCGCCGCCCAGCAGCAGCACATCGATCGACACATCGTCCTTGGCCACGCCCGCGACCCGCGCCGCCGCTTCGACCGCGACGGTCGGCACCTGGGTCGATGCCCATAGCCTGACCTTGCCGTCCTTGACCTGGGCGGTGCAGTTGACCGGCTCCATGGTGGCGTGCGCGAGGAAGGGCGCGCGGTATTCGGCGCTGATGGTCTTCACGGCGCCGGCCGCTTGCGGGTCGCCGCTGCGGTGGTAGACGTGGCCCGATTCCGTATCGAGGCGGTGGGCGAAATCGCTGAAGATGGCAGCGCTCGACAGTTGCGCGTTGGGGCCGTCGCTCCACTGCACCGGCAGCGCGGCCGCGGCCTGCCTGGCCAGCCACCACGACGTCGCGATGACCGCCACGCCCGCGCCGGCGCCGCTGTGCGGCATCAGGGCGGACGAAAAGTCGACCACGCCGAGCACGCCGGGCATCGCCTTGATGGCCGCGGCGTCGAAGGAAGCGAGCGCGCCACCGGCCACCGGCGCCATGCGCAGCGCCGCATAGACCATGCCGGGCGGGCGGGCGTCGATGCCGAAGCGCGCGCTGCCGTCGACCTTGGACGGCGTGTCGCGGCGCGGCTGCGGGCGGCCGATCAAGCTGAATTCGGACGGCTGCTTGAGGCGCACGTCGGCCGGGTCGATCTGCACGCCCGCGGCGCGCGCGGCCAGACTGGCGTAGGCGGCGCGCTTGCCGCTGGCGTGGATGACGAAGCCGGCCGCGGTGCGGCATTCGGCGGCCGGCACCTGCCATTGGTCGGCGGCGGCCGCCAGCAGCATGGCGCGCGCCACGGCGCCGGCTTCGCGCATCGGGCCCCAGGCGTCGCGCACGCTGGACGAGCCGCCGGTGAACAGCAGGCCGAGTTCGCGCCCGACTTTCGCCAGCATCCACTCGGCGCCGGCCTTGAGCCTGCCGTGGTCGTCGGGGTGGAACGCCAGGCCGTCGCGCAGGAAGGCGACGTTGGCGTAGATCTTGTCGATCGTCGCGGGGGCGATGCGGATGGCCGCCAGCGGGACGTCGAGCTCCTCGGCGACCAGCATCGGCAGCGCGGTGTGCACGCCCTGACCCATCTCGCTGCGCGGGACCACGACCGCGACCGTGCCGTCGGGCGCGATCGCGATCCAGCCGTTGAGGGCGACAGCGCCATCGGCGACCGGCAGCGGCCGCGCGCCATACAAGCGCTGGCGCGGCGGCTGCAAGCCCCAGCCGACCAGCAGCGCACCGCCGGCGGCCAGCCCGCCGAGCAGGAAACGCCGGCGCGACCGGCTGCGTGGTTTCGTTGCCATCATTCAAGTCCTTTCAAAACCGGGGACAGACCACCATTTCAGAACATTCTGGGCCACTTCGCCCGCCGTTGCGGGCGAAGTGGCCCAGAATGTTCTGAAATGGTGGTCTGTCCCCGGTTTTAGGGTTTCCAGCGCGCCAGCAAGTCGTCCGCCGGCACCGGCACGCTGTAGAGAAAGCCCTGCGCCTTGTTGCAGCCGTGCCGCAGCAGGAAGGCGGCCTGCTCGTCGGTCTCGACGCCCTCGGCGATCACCGACAGGTTCAGGCTCTTGCCGAGCTGGATGATCGCCACCGCGATCGCCTCGTCGTTGATGTCGGTCGAGATGTCCTTGATGAAGCTGCGGTCGATCTTCAGGGTCTGCACCGGCAACTGCTTCAGATACGCCAGCGAGGAATAGCCGGTGCCGAAATCGTCGATCGCCAGCCCCACCCCGATCGAGTGCAGGTCGTTGATGAACACCAGCGCGTCGCCGGTGTTCATGATCACCGATTCGGTCACCTCCAGCTGCAAGCGCTGCGGCGCCAGCCCGGTCTCCTTCAGGATATCGGCCACCAGGTTGACCATGCTGCCGCGCTCGAACTGCTTGACCGACAGGTTGACCGCGATCTTCGGCACGGTCAGGCCGGCCTCCTGCCAGCGCATCATCTGGCGGCAGGCCTCGTACAGCACCCACTTGCCGAGCTGGTTGATGAAGCCGGTGTCCTCGGCCAGCGGGATGAAGCGCACCGGCGGCACCAGCCCCAGTTCCGGATTGTCCCAGCGCACCAGCGCCTCCACGCCGATCAGGCGCCCGGTGTCGATCTCGACCTGCGGCTGGTAGTTGAGGAAGATTTCGTTCTTGTCGATCGAGCGCCGCAGCATGGCTTCCAGCCGCAGCCGCTCGACGCCCTCGCCGGTCATCGACGGCGCGTAGAACTGGTAGCCGTTGCGCCCGCGCGCCTTGGCCTGGTACATCGCGACGTCGGCATTCCGGATCAGCATATTCAGGTCGGTGGCGTCGTTCGGGAACAGGCTGATGCCCACGCTGCCGGTCACGAACAGCTCGTAGTCGGCGACGATGAAGGGCTGCTCGAACATCGCCATCAGCTTTTCGGCCACGTGCCCGGCGCCGAATGCGCCGTCCACATTCTCGAGCAGGACGATGAATTCGTCCCCGCCCAGCCGCGCCAGCGTGTCGCCGTCGCGCAGCCTGCCGGTCAGCGCGATCGCGACCTGCTTGAGCAGCTCGTCGCCGATATGGTGGCCCAGCGTGTCGTTGACGTTCTTGAAGCGGTCCAGGTCGATGAACAGGATCGCCAGCTGCTCGCCGTCGCGCCCGGCGCGCTGCAGCGCATGCTGCAGGCGGTCGTGGAACAGCAGCCGGTTCGGCAGCGCGGTCAGCGGGTCGTGGTGCGCCATGTGGTCGAGCTTGTCCTGCGATTCCTTGACCTTGGTGATGTCGCTGAACACCCCCACGTAATGGGTGATCACGCCGAGGTTGTCGCGCACCGCCGACACCGTCAGCCATTCGAGATACAGCTCGCCGTTCTTGCGCATGTTCCAGATCTCGCCGCGCCAGAAGCCGCTCTCGACCAGGTCTTCCCACAGCGCCTGGTAGAACGTCTCGTCGTGGCGCGAGGAGCGCGTCAGGCTCGAGTCCTGGCCCAGCGCCTCGCTCTCGGTGTAGCCGGTGATCTGGGTGAAGGCCGGATTGGTGGCGATGATGCGGCCGCGCGCGTCGATCACCATCACGCCGTCGGCGATATGCTCGAGCACGGTGGCCGACAGGCGCAGCTTTTCCTCGGCCTGCTTGCGCTCGGTG
>DASRXO010000465.1:0-4366 GCA_035654095.1 Telluria sp. | reverse complement strand
CCACGTGATCGAGCGCCTCTGCCTCGCTCACCTGGCGCGCGCGCGAGCCGATCACCACGCCCAATTCGACTTCCCAGTCGCCCTTTGTCGCGCCTAGCGGCAGCATCACCGGATCGTCGGGACCGGACAGGCAGCTGACCGCCTTCATGAACACCACCGGCTCGGTCGGCAGCGGCAGGCCGGCTTCGGCCGCGTGGTCGGCGTAATTCAGGCCGATGGCGATGAACTTGCCCACGCCGGTCAGCGGCACGCCGAAGCGCGGGGTGCCGCGCACCAGCGGCAAGGTCTTGGGATCGAGTTTGGCAAGCTTGCGCAAGGCTTGCGGCGACAGCGCGGCCGGACCGATGTCGTCCAACACGCCGGACAGCGCGCGCAGCCGGCCTTCCTCATCGAGCATGCCGGGTTTCTCTTTACCGGGGCGACCGTAGCGGACCAATTTCATATTCTTCCTTGTGCGAGAGCGTGGCGAGCTCGCATTTTACCGGACGCCGCCGCAAGGCGTAGAACAGCAGGCCGGGCAACTGGAGCAGCAGCAGCACCCCGAACGCGACCTGGTAGGCGCGCGCCGGGTAATGGTTGGCGGCCGGCGTCCAGCAGCCGATCAACTGGCCGAAGCCGGCCTGCACCAGGAAGGCGCCGATGAAGATCAGCAGGTTCAGGCAGGTGGCCGCGCGGCCGGTCAGCTCGCGCGGCATGCTCTGGGCGACGATCGCGTATTCGATGCCGGTGATGGTGCCCACCAGCGTGAACAGCACCGACAGCAGCTGGTAGCTGGGCGCATAGTTGAATACGATCGCCGCCTGCACCAGCACGAAGCCGGCCACCCCGATGGCGGCCACGTCGAGCGGCTGGATGCCGCGCCGCCCGGCCCACTCGGTCAGCATGCCGACCGCGATCGCGCCGAAGATCACCGCCGCCATCGACAGGTACAGCAGGTAGGCCACCGCGCCGTCCGGGAAGTGCGCCACGTCCGACAGCCAGCGCCCGATCCACAAGCCCTGGATGCCGAAGAAGATCGTATGCGGGACCAGGATCAGCGAGATGGTCTTGCGGAACGCGGCGTTGCGGTAGACGTCGAGGATCGACTGCACGGTGGGCGCCCTGGCGCAGCCGGCGCCGTTGCTGCGCGGGGTGACCAGCCAGATCAACAGGCCGACGCAGGCGGTCAGCGCGGCCAGCATGGTGAACAGGCCGCGCCAGTCGGTGTAGTGCAGCGCGAGGCGCACCGGCAGCGTGGCCGACGCCGCGCCGAGGCCGCCGACCGCGATCAGGTAGCCGTGCACCGAGGGCAGCCGGGTCGGCGCGATCCAGGTCGAGATGGCCTTCACCGCCGACATGAAGCAGCCGCCCAGGCCAAAGCCGATCACGGCGCGCGCGACCACCAGTTCGCCGAACTGCTGGCCCTTGGCGAACATCAGCGCGCCGCAGGCCGCCACCAGCATCAGCACCAGCTGCACCTTGCGCGGACCGTAGCGGTCGAGCGCAATGCCGACCGGCAGCTGGACCAGCGCGAAGGAAAAGAAGAAGGCGCTGGTGAGCAGCCCGAGCTGCCCCGAGCTCAGCGCCAGCGAGCCGACCAGTTGCGGCGCCAGCACCGCATTCACGGTGCGCAGCAGCGACGACAGGTAGTGCCCGAGCGCGAATGGCAAGAATACGTAGAAGAAGACGGCGAGGCCCGAGAGCCGCGCCGGTTGCTGCTCGGCGCCCATGATCCGCTCCCGGCGGCGTCAGGCGGCGTCGGGCTGCGCGCTGCGGGCGGGCGACGGCGCGCGGCCGGCGGCGGCGATCGGGATCACGCGCGCCGGCGCCGGCGCGTGGTCGGGAACCGGATGCGCCGCGCCGCCCTCCTCGCTCTCGAAGAAGAATTTTTTCTTGCCGAAGGCCGGCACCAGATGATCGAGCCAGGTCGCGTTCGGGTCGAACTTGGCGAAGAAGGGTTTGCGCACCCAGTCCGGATTGCGGGCCTGCAGGAACTGCAGCGCGAACAGCTTCTCGCCGTTGATGGTGACGATCCCGTCGATCACCACCTTGCCGGGGAAGGCGCTCATCGACGGTCCGCGCACCGTGCGCGACAGGCCCGACACCATCTGGTAGGCGGCCTGGAACACCTCGTGCGCGCGCGCCAGCGGCAGCGCGAAGTAGTCGCTCGGCCCGGTGTCGCGCTCGACGAACATATAGTAGGGAATGGCGCCGAGGCGCACGCCGGTGGTCCACAGCTCGGCCCAGCTTTTCGGGTCTTCGTTGATGTGGCGGATCAGCGGGCCCTGCATGCGCAAGGTCGCGCCGGTGCCGACGATGCGCTTGACGGCCTTCTGCGCGATCTCGTTGCGCAGTTCCACCGCGTGGTTGTAATGGCCCATGACGGCCAGGTTCTTGCCGGCCTTGACCACCCGCTCGAACAGGCGCAGCAAGTCGTCGGCGTCGCGGTCGCTGACGAAGCGCTGCGGCCAGTAGGCTACCGACTTGGTACCGATGCGGATGTTCTGGATATGCCCGATCGCCAGCAGCGGTTCGATGTAGTCGGCCAGCGAACGGGTGTTCATGATCAGCGGGTCGCCGCCGGTGATCAAGACGTCGGTCACATCGAGGTGGGACTTCAGGTAGGCCACCAGCTCGCCCGATTCGCGCGCGTCGAACTTCATGTCTTCCATGCCGACGAACTGCGGCCAGCGGAAGCAGAAGGTGCAGTAGGCATGGCAGGTCTGGCCCGAGCTGGGGAAGAACAGCACGGTCTCCTTGTACTTGTGCTGCAGGCCGCGCAGCGGGGCGTCGTTCACGCGCGGGACGTTGTGGGTCATCTGGCCGGCCGGGTGCGGATTCATGCGCATGCGGATCGCGTGCACCAGCTTCGCAGTGGCCGCGTCGTCCTTCTTGTGCAGCACCAGCTCGCGCAGCTGCTCGTATTCGCGCGCCGGCAGCATGTCGCGGTGCGGGAAGGTCAGGCGGTAGATCGGGTCGTCGGGGATGTTGTTCCAGTCGATCAGCTGCTCCATCACGTAGTCGTTGGTGCGAAACGGCAGCACGTGCGAGACCACCTGCACGGCCTCCTGCAAGTCGGGCGTCATCCACTGCCACTGGCGCGCGGATGAGATCGTCTGTCGGGTGTAGGGCTTGAACTTGACGGGCATGGTGTCGGTGGTCACGGCAGTCTCCAGGACGGAAAGGGAGGGAGGATGGGAGCTCGCGTTTGCGAAACTCATCATAGGTTCTGGCCCGGCAGCACGAATTGCCTAACATCAATTGAAATGAGGGAAGATTTCCACTTGGAATAACTGCCCGACGGAAACGTGAATGCGGCGGTGCGCCGTGCATCGTCCCGCAGCTTGCGGCAGCGCAAATGGCGCGCCGCGCGGGAGCGTAAATTACGCAATGCATCCAAGAAACATTTAGCCAACGCATTGTTTTCACGAAAGGGAACACCATGAAACCGTACCTCACCGTCACTGCCCTGTGCCTGGCCTTGGCGGCCGGCAATGCGAGCGCCTCGGAGCCGACCGAAAAGGATGCGATCGCCATGGCCGAAAAGGGCGCTGCCTTCGTCAAGGCCAAGGGCAAGGATGAAATGATGAAGCGCATCAGCGCCAAGGATCCCGACTTCGTCCAGGGCTCGCTGTACGTCGACATGCGCGACCTGTACAGCGGCATCGTGCTGGCCCATCCGATCAATCCTTCGATCGTCGGCAAGGACCTGACCGACGTGCCCGACGCCAGCGGCAAGAAGTACCGGCGCGAGATCATCGAGCTGGCCCAGAAAAAGGGCAAGGGCTGGGTCGATTACCAGTACAAGAATCCGGCCAGCGGCAAGATCGAGCCGAAGAGCACCTACATCCTGCGGGTCGACGACATCGTGCTGGAAGCGGGCATCTACAAGAAGTAAGGCCGAGGTAAACGACCCACCCTGCCGGGAGCTGGCATGCTGAAAAAATTGCGGATCGGGCCCAAGCTGCTGCTGGCTCCCGGGCTGGTGCTGGTGCTGCTGATGCTGTTGTCGGGTGCGGCCTACTACGGCATGGTGCGCCAGAATGCGTCGCTGGAAAACATGGTGCAGGTGCGCGCGGCACGGCTCAAGGCCGCGGCCGACGTGGCCGGCGACGCCAAGTATGCGCACGCGAATATCTACCAGCTGCTGGCCTGGATCAACGGCAGCTTCGCGCCGGCCCGCCTGAACGCGCTGATCGCCGACATCGGCAAGAAGCATGCGGCGATCGCGGCCCAGCTGGCGGCACTGGCCGAGGTGTCCGACCCGGCCGAGCGCACGCTGGTGGAAGCGGCGGCGGCGGCCCTCGCGGCCTATCGCAAGGGCGTTACCGAGACCATCGAGATGGCGCAGATGGACCAGTCGATCGCCACCAATTCGATGCAGAAG
>DASRXO010000464.1:0-3221 GCA_035654095.1 Telluria sp. | reverse complement strand
GCCGTCGCGCCCTGAGCCACCCCGCCTCACGCCCCGGTTTGCGTCTTTTGCCACACATTTTGTTGTTTTGCAAGTTTAGTGCTGGAAACAATACAAAAGCTGTGGCAACATCCAGTCACGCGCAATCTTCCCAGCGCGATGCCATCGGAAAGGGAGCCGTCGATGCGTCATCTGATCACCTTCGCGTGCTTCGTGACCGGCGTTTTGTTTTTCTATTCGGACTCGGAATTCGGCGCCGTCCTGTTCGTCGGCGGCAGCCTGCTGCTCGAACTGGGCTTCTGGAACTACGCGGCCGACCAGCACAGCCGCCGCTACGCCGGCCGCAGCATCCCGCGCAGCCGCCGCCTGCGCGAGGAAAACCTGCGCGAGCTGGGCGATCTCGGCAGCAACACCCAGCCGGTCGATACCCATCTTTCCTGATAGGACCAATCGGGCGACAGGCCGCCGCGCGGCCGTTTTTCGCGTTGACCATTAGTCAACAAATCACTACCATGGCAAGATCATGCGTCCGGCGCGAAAGGCCGCCATGTCCCGACTCTTGCCGACCGTCCTGCAGCGCGCGCCCGCGCGCCGCGCCGCCGCCGTCGCCTGGCTGGCGCTGGCCGGGGACGCCGCCGCCGCGCCCGAGTGGCACGCCAGCGGCCGCCTGACGGCCGGTAGCAGCTACCGCCTCGAGGCGGCCGATCCCGACTTGCTCAATAGCGTCAACGCGGCCGCCGCCGGACTTAGCGGCCGGGCCGCGGGCGGCGCCAATGCCGACGACGCCAACACCAATTTCCGCCGCCGCGACGCCACCTCCACGGTGCTCAAGGGCTATCTCGAACTGGGCGCGGCCGAGGGCGCCACGACCGCGCTGCTGCGGGTCAAGGCTTGGTACGACGACGCCTTGGCGCGCCAGCCGCGCGACTGGGGCAACTCGGCCAACGGCTATACCGCCGGCGCGGCGCTCAGCGACCGCGGGGCGCCCGCGCTGTCGCGCTTTGCCGGCATCGCGCTGTCCGAGGCCTGGCTCCAGCACAGCGCGGAATGGGACGGCGCGCGCCTGCTCGGCCGCCTCGGCCGCCAGTCGCTCGACTGGGGCGCGCGCAGCGGTTTCGGCGGCGGCCTCGAGATGCTCAACCCGAAGGACTTCCCGGCGCTGCACCGCCCCGGCGCCGCGCCGCAGGAAACCAGGGTCGCCGCACCGATGCTGTTCGCCCGCCTCGACCCCGCGCCGGAGTTGGGCGTCGAGGGCTATTACCAGCCCGCGTTCCGCCCCTCCGCGCTCGATATGTGCGGCACCTTCTGGTCGCTCAACGATTACCTGACCGAAGGCTGCGATCGGGTCTACGCCGGCCTGCCCGCCGGCAGCGACCGTGCGCGCACCCACAGCGGCGTCTATCTCCAGCGCAGCCCGGCGCCGAACCGCCCGCAAGGCGGCGAATACGGCCTCGCCCTGAACTGGAAGTCGGCCGCGCTGTCGGCCGACTTCGGCCTGTACTATGCGCGCTACGCCGGCCGCACCGCCACCCCGGGGCTGGTCAAGTCGCGCCGCGCCGGCCCGCCGCTGATCGCCGGCGACCCGGACGGCAAGAACATGAGCTACTTCACCGAGTACGTCGACGGCATCGCGCTGTACGCGTTCACCTTCGCCCATCGGCGCGGCGCGACCGGGTTCTACGGCGAACTCGATTACCGTCCCGGCCAGCCGCTCCAAATGAGCCCCGGCGATGTGCTGGGCGCCTTCCTCAGCGCCAGCACGCCTTCGCTGCTGCGCGCCGAGGCCAACGCGCTGGCGCCGGGCGGCGTGTACCACGCGTACGACCGTTACGGCGTCGGCCAGCTGGTGCTCGGCGTGCAGCACGACTGGAACGCCGCCGGCGCCGCCTGGAGCGCGAGCGCCGAGACCGTGGCCAAGCACGTGGCCGGCCTGCCCGATCCGGCGCTGCGGCGCTACGGCCGGGCCGACATCTTCGGGCTCGGTGCGATCAACGGCAACTGCACGGCAACCACCTCGGACCCGGCGCGCCAGTGCAGCCAGAACGGCTACGTCAGCCGCAACGCCGCGGCCTACCGCTTGCGGCTGGACCTGCGCTACGCCGCGCTGCGCCCCGGCCTGAACGGCGCCGTCAGCCTGCTGTTCGCGCACGACGTCAAGGGCTGGTCCAGCGATGGCCTGGTCAACCAGGGCCGCAAGAGCGCCAACCTGGCGCTGCGCTTCGAGTACCGCCAGCGCTACCTGGCGGAGCTGGTCTACACCCCGGTGTGGGGCGGCGACTACAACCCGCTGGCCGACCGCGACCAGTTGGCGTTCGCGGTCGGCATCAAATTTTGACTTGCCGCGCGCGCTGCGCTTATGATGGGTTGCAGGACGAATGACCACGCCTTCACGGCGTGGGACCACAGCCTGCATGCCGCGCTTACCACTCGCAGGAGTCAGCATGTTGGACAATCTCTCGATCAAAGCTCGCCTGGTTGGCGCGATGGCCTTCCTCGCCGTGCTGTTGGGCGTGGTCGGCGTGGCCGGCCTGTACGCGCTCGACAAGACCAACGACGCGATCAAGACCGTCTACGACGACCGGCTGGTGGCCATCGGCCAGCTCGACGAAGTCAGCACCGACATGCTGGAGGTGCAGGTCGCGCTGGGCTCGACCATCGACGCCGACGCGGCCGGCGTGGCGCGCCTGCTGGCCAAGGTGGCCGAGCAGCGCGCGCTGATCGAGCGGACCTGGGCCGCCTACATGGCGACCTATCTGACGCCGGACGAGGCCAGGCTGGCCGCCCAGTTCGCGGCCGAGCGCAAGACGGTCGAGGAGCAGGGCATGGTACCGGTGCTGGCGGCGATCGCTTCGGGCGACAAGGCGGCCATCGCGCAGACGCTGCATGCCAGGCTCGATCCGGCGATGGCCATGCAGGAGCAGGCCGCATTGCTGGCCGAAGCTGTCCGCGTGTTCAAGCTCGAAGGCACGGCGCCGGCGACGCCGGCGGCGCGCCGGGTGCGCGCGGCGGCGTCCGGCATGGCGCCGCGCCTGAGCGCCAGCCGGCCGCCATTGCGGGCGCGCGCACCCGCGCCGGCAGTGGCGGAATGGGAAACCTGACCGGGGCGGGGCAAGGCCAGCGATGGACTTGCCTCATCAGTGAGAATATGATGGCGCAAACGATTTCGGTGGGCGGCGATGAGCGGGCAGACCAGAGACGAGGGGCGGGCGAGGCAGGATGCTGGCGGCGCACGCGCGCTGCGC
>DASRXO010000463.1:0-2879 GCA_035654095.1 Telluria sp. | reverse complement strand
GATTCGTCGCCACTTGCGCGCACGCCAGCGCATGGGCCGCGTCGTCGCCGCGCCAGGCCGGGATCGCCGGCAGTCCCGCCGGCAAGCCCGAGGTGTGGGTCAGCAGGTGGCGGATGGTGATCGCTTCCTTGCCGCCGTTCGCGCATTCGGGAAAGTAATCGCTGAGCCTGGCGTCGAGCCCGATCTTGCCCTGCTCGGCCAGCAGCAGCACCGAGGGCGCGGTCGCGATCACCTTCGACAGCGAGGCCGCGTCGAACAGGGTGTCGCGCGTCACCGCTGCGGCGTCCGGCGCGTAGCTGAGCCGGCCGTAGGCCTGCTCGTAGCTGTCGCCCTTGCGTTCGAGGTGGAACACGGCGCCCGGCATCCGGTGCTCGCCGATCACGCCGCCGATCGCCTGGTCGATCTCGGCAAAACGGGCGCTGTCGAGTTGCGCTGGATGCGGTGCGAGCTGCGCGCATCCGGTCAACAATACGGCCATCAGGATGCCTGCGGTGGTGGGGAACGATATCGGTCGCATGTCAGCGCTTGAGCTTGTCGAGCAGTTTCTGGTAGAACGGCTTGGGGGTGGACGGCACCAGGATCACCACCTGGTAGGCGCCGATGTCGAGCGGCCCGACCACCGGCCGCGCCACGAAGGACGCCACGTGCTGGTACTGCGACACCGGCACCAGCGAGGCGCCCGAGGCCAGCACCGGCGGCGCCGACCCGGCGTTGATGATCTTCCGATTCTCGGTCGGGTGCAGGTCGCCGCGCGCGCGGTCGACGAAGCCGACCTCCATCGCCGCGTAGTTGGTCTTGTCGATCGCATTGGCCTGGTTGGTCACGCTGCCGCGGCCGGCGAAGATATTGTTCTGCAACAGCACCGGGGTCCGCACGTCCTTCCCGACCAGCACGAAGGTGCCGCGCCGCGGGTCGTCGTTGATGAAGGTGTTGTTGACCACGTACAGTTCCTGGCCCGGATTGGTGGCGCCCTCTTCCGCATAGGCGAGCAGGGTGCCGTTTTCATTCTCGGCCGGCTGCTGGATCACGTTGCCGATCACGTAGGAGGTGCCGCCGTTCGGCAAGTCGAGCTCGTAACTGGGCTTGCCGCTGGCGGTCGAGCCGGTCTCGCCCGGCGCCGTGCTCGAGAAGCGGTTGTAGGCCACGGTGTTGATGTGCGCGCGCGACTTGAGGTTGTGGCCGACGTCGGCGTCGTGCGAATAGTTGTAGCGGAAGGTCAGGCTGCCCGCTTCGCCGATGTAGACATTGTGGGTCTGGCCGGTGCCGCCGCCGTTGTGGCCGAACTCGTTCTTTTCGAGCACGATGCGGCTGCTCGGCGATTTGCCGCTGAGGATGCCATTTTCATTGTCGTGCAAGAAGCTGTTGCGCAGCGTGAAGCCGATGCCCTCGAGCCGCAAGGCCGCGCCGTTGCCGTCCGAGACTTTGGCGCCGACCATCTCGACGTTGTCGATGCTGACGTCGTTGCCGCTGATGACCCAGATGCCCTTGCCGCCCGCATCGCGCCCGCCGGCGTCGATCTTCGGGCGGCCGTTGATGCCGTGGATGGTCAGGCGGCTGGCGCCGACCACGCAGACGTCGCCGCGGTAGGCCGGCCCGCTGCCGTCGATCTCGACGGTGTCGCCGTCGCCGGCGGCGACCAGCGCCAGGCAGGGCTGCGCATAGTGTTTGCCAGGTCCGACCTGGAGGGTGGCGGCCGAAGCGTCGGCCGCCAAGCCAAGACACAATAGCGCGAGCGCGCGCGGCATCGACATGGGCAGGCTCCGGCGCTTAGGGTTTCAAATGCTGGTCGAGCCAGCCGAGGACGGTGTGATGCCAGAGCAGCGAGTTGGCCGGCTTGAGCACCCAATGGTTCTCGTCCGGGAACACCAACAGCTTGCTCTCGATGCCCTGGCGCTGCAGCGCGGTGAAGGCGCCGAGGCCTTGCGCGATCGGGATCCGGTAATCGAGTTCGCTGTGCACCACCAGCATCGGCGTCTTCCATTTGGTGACGAAATTGACGGGGTTGAATTTCTCGTGCTTCTGGGCCGCGGCGTAGTAGGTGCCGCCGTTTTCCCATTCGTCGAACCAGAGTTCCTCGGTCGAGTAGGCCATGCCGCGCGCGTCGAACACGCCGTCGTGGTTGACGATGCAGCGGAAGCCGTCCGGCCAGTGTCCTTCGATCCAGTTCATCATGAAGCCGCCGTAGGAGGCGCCCAGCGCGCAGCTGCGCGCGCGGTCCAGCCACGGGAATTTCTTGACCGCCGCGGCCAGGCCTTTCTTCAGGTCGTCGAGCGGCTTGCCGCCCCAGTCGCCGCTGATCGAATCGGTGAACTTCTGGCCGTAGCCGGTCGAGCCGTGGAAGTCGATGAACACGGTGGCGTAGCCGGCGCCCGCGTACACCTGCGGATTCCAGCGGTAGCTCCAGCCGTTGCCGAAGCTGCCCTGCGGGCCGCCATGGACCAGGAAGGCGACCGGGTATGTGGCGCCGGGCGCCGCGTTCCACGGCTTCATCACGTGGCCGTAGACGGTCTCGCCGTTGGCGCCGGTGAAGCTGAATTGTTCGTACTCGCCGAAGCGCACGTCGGCCAGCCGCTCGGCGTTCTGCCTGGTCAGCTGGACCGGCGCGGCGCCGAGCTTCTGCGCGAACAGCTGGGCGCCGGAGGCCAGGTTGGCCTGGGTGTAGACCACGGTGTCGCCGCGCAGGTCGTAGGCTGCGATCGCGCCCTTGCCGGTCACCGGCGCGACCTTGCCGCTCACCGCGTCGATGCTGAACAAGCGGTGCTGGCCCAGGTCTTCGGCATCGGCCAGCAGCGACTTGCCGTCCGCGCTCCACAGGAAGCCGCCGATCGAGCGGTCCCATTTGTCGGCCAGGGTGCGTTTCTTGCCGCTGGCGACGTCCA
>DASRXO010000462.1:0-2331 GCA_035654095.1 Telluria sp. | reverse complement strand
GCGACGATCCTCGGTGCGTTCTGGGCTGCGGAGGCCTGGGGCGGTTACTGGAGCTGGGATCCGAAGGAAACCTGGGCCCTGATCGTCTGGCTCAACTACGCCGCCTGGCTGCACATGCGCCTGATGTCGGGCCTGCGCGGCCGCGTCGCGGCCTGGTGGGCGCTGATCGGGCTGGTGGTCACGACCTTCGCCTTCCTCGGCGTAAATATGTTCTTGTCGGGTCTGCATTCCTACGGAAAATTGTAATCAACTTGTAATGACCGCCGCCGGCTGAATCTGGCAAGATGGGTGTAAGGTTTGCGCGATCCCGCCAGACCAAGTCACAACCCATCATGATTTGCCGGAGACGCCATGCTGATCAAACGTAGCCCCAACGGCATCGACTTGCCGTTTTCATCCGAAATTACGCCGCAGGCGGTGTACGAATCGCGGCGCACCTTCATCAAACAGATGGCGGCCGGCGCCGCCGTCGGCAGCGGCCTGTGGGAAATGGCCAACCGCGAAGCCTTCGCCCAGGTCCCGCCGCTGAAGCTGGCCGCCAAGCTGAATCCCGCGTACTCGGCGATCGAGAAGCAGACCCCGTTCAAGGATGCCTCGACCTACAACAACTACTACGAGTTCGGCACCGACAAGGCGGACCCGGCCGAGAACGCGCACACCCTGCGCCCGCGCCCCTGGAGCGTGAGCATCGAAGGCGAGGTCAAGAAGCCGATGACGCTCGACATCGACAGCCTGCTCAAGCTGGCGCCGCTGGAAGAGCGCGTCTACCGCCTGCGCTGCGTCGAGGGCTGGTCGATGGTGATTCCCTGGGTCGGCTATTCGCTCGCCGAGCTGATCAAGAAGGTCGAGCCGACCGGCAACGCCAAGTTCGTCGAATTCACCACGCTGGCCGACAAGTCGCAGATGCCGGGCGTCGGCAGCCGCGTGTTGAACTGGCCGTATGTCGAAGGCTTGCGCATGGACGAGGCGATGCACCCGCTCACGCTGCTGACCCTGGGCATGTATGGCCAGACCTTGCCGAACCAGAACGGCGCGCCGGTGCGCATCGTGGTGCCCTGGAAGTACGGCTTCAAGTCGGCCAAGTCGATCGTCAAGATCCGCTTCGTCGGCAGCCAGCCGCGTACCGCCTGGAATGTCTCGGCGTCGGACGAATACGGCTTCTATTCGAACGTCAATCCGAACGTGGACCATCCGCGCTGGTCGCAAGCCAGCGAGCGCCGGGTCGGCGAGGACGGCTTCTTCAACAAGAAGCGCAAGACGCTGATGTTCAACGGCTATAACGACGTCGCGCCGCTGTACGCCGGCATGGACCTGAAGAAGAATTACTGACGGCCATGGCTTTCAATCCCACACCGAAGCAGTTCGCCAGGCTCAAGGCCGCCTTGTTCGTGCTGGCGCTGCTGCCCTTTGTCCGCATGGTCTGGCTGACCGTGACCGGGCAACTGGTCGAGCCGCTCGAATTCATCACGCGCGGCACCGGTGACTGGGTGTTGTACTTCCTGTGCATCACGCTGGCGGTGACGCCGCTGCGCCGGCTGTCGGGCTTGAACTGGCTGCTGAAGCTGCGCCGGATGCTGGGCCTGTATGCCTTCTTCTATGCCTTCCTGCACTTCATGACCTTCCTCTGGTTCGACCATTTCTTCGACCTGGCCGAGATGTGGAAGGACGTGCTCAAGCGGCCCTTCATCACGGTCGGCTTCACCGCCTTCGTGCTCTTGATCCCGCTGGCGGCGACCAGCACCAACGGCATGATCAAGCGGCTGGGCGGCAAGCGCTGGCAACGGCTGCACCGGCTCATCTACGTGATCGCCCCGCTCGGCATCCTGCATTTCTGGTGGATGAAGGCGGGCAAGCACAACTTCACCCAGCCCATTATCTTCGGCCTGATCGTGGCGCTGCTGCTGGGCGTGCGGGTCTACTGGAACATGACCAAGCCGCAAGCCGCGCGCGCTTGAGCCAGCCCAATCGGCGCCTGCTTGCGCCGCCTACAATGCGGCATGGCGGGCGACCACGACACGGGCTACAGGCAACTCTTCGCGCATCCTGAACTGGTGCGCGACTTGCTCGCGGGCTTCACGTCCTTCGCCTGTTTCCGGAATCTCGATGCGCTGGCCTTCGAGCGCGTGAATGCCTCCTATGTCAGCGAGCGCGACAGCCAGCGGCACGACGACATGGTGTGGCGCGTGCGGCTCGACGACGAGTGGCTGTATGTCTACCTGCTGCTCGAATTCCAGTCCGCCAGCGATCGCTGGATGGCCTTGCGGATGCAAGTGTATCTGGGCTTGCTGTATCAGGACCTGGTCAAGCAGCATCGCCTGTCGCCGCAGGGCG
>DASRXO010000461.1:0-8424 GCA_035654095.1 Telluria sp. | reverse complement strand
CCGACCTCGACACCCTGGCCGATTCGCCGCTGTTCGCCGGCCGCTACTTCAAGCGCATCGACCTCGATCCGGGCGCCAAGGTGCCGGTCATGCTGAACATCGTGGCCGACAATGCCGAGAGCCTGGAAGCCAAGCCCGAGCAGATCGCCGCCCACCGCGCGATGGTCCAGCAGGCGGCCAAGCTGTACCGCTCGCACCACTACCAGCACTACGATTTCCTGCTCGCGCTGTCGGACGAGTTCGGCGGCATCGGGCGCGAGCATCACCAGTCGAGCGAGAACGGGGTCAAGGCCGGCTACTTCACCGACTGGGCCAAGACCGACCTCGGACGCGACCTGCTGCCGCACGAATACACCCACTCGTGGAACGGCAAGTTCCGCCGCCCGGCCGGCCAGGACGTGCCGAACCTGAACACGCCGATGCAAAATGAATTGCTGTATGTGTACGAGGGCCAGACCCAGTACTGGGGCCAGGTGCTGGCCGCGCGCTCCGGGCTGGTCTCGGCCGCCGGCGCGCGCGATGCGCTGGCCGCCAACGCCGCGCGCTACGATAATGTGCACGGCCGCGACTGGCGCGCGATGCAGGACACGGTCTACGACCCGATCATCAACGCCCGCCGTCCCCTGGGCTGGAGCAACTGGCAGCGCAGCGAGGATTACTACAGCGAAGGCGCCCTGATCTGGCTCGACGCCGACACCAAGATCCGCGAACTGTCGAACGGCGCGCGCTCGCTGGACGATTTCGCGCGCGCCTTCTTCGGCATCAACGACGGCAGTCATACGCCGGCGTTCTACACCTTCGACGACCTGGTGCGCGCCCTGAACGGCGTCCAGGCCTACGACTGGCGCACTTTCCTGCGCAGCCGCCTCGACGGCCACGGCCCCGGCGCCCCGCTCGACGGCCTGGCGCGCGCCGGCTGGAAGCTGGTCTACACCGACACCCCGACCGACTACCTGAAGGCGGCCGAGGAGCGCAGCAAGATGAGCGATTTCAGCTACTCGCTGGGCTTCGCGGTCAAGCCGGATGGCAGCATCGAAGCGGTGCAGTGGGACAGCGTGGGCTTCCGCGCCGGGCTGGCGGCGAACGCGTCCATCGTGGCCGTCAACAACCGCGCCTTCAAGCCGGAAGTGCTGAAGGCGGCCGTCAAGGCGGCCAAGGACAGCAAGACGCCGATTGAATTACTGGTCAAAAAGGGGCAGGCTTACCGCGTCGTGTCGCTCGATTACCACGACGGCCTGCGCTATCCGCGCCTGGAGCGCATCCCCAACACGCCGGACCGGCTGGAAGCGATTTACCAGGCGCTCAAATGATGCGCTGATTCATGCGTGCGCCAAGCACGAGGGCCGCAACGCGGTGTCGCTGATGATGGTATGCTGAACGCATGACTACCGATACCGACATCCAGCTGAGCGGCCCGTTCAAGGCCAGCGACAGCACAGGCCGCGCCCACGAGGTCAAGGGCATCCGCATTTTCGACGAGGGTTACGGCATCATCGACGTGTATGTCGATTTCGCCGCGCCCGTCGATGGCGGGCTGTACAAGGACAAGGCGCTGGTCGGCCAACTCATCGACCGCCTGCGCGCGCTCGGTTACGTGGGTCCGGACTTCGGCCACAGCGACCCCGGCCTGCAGGACCGCAAACTGATCGTGCTCGAAGCGCCCGAAGAATTCAGCGCTTTCGCCAAGAGCAAGGGCTGGAAGAACCTGGCCGAGGAATTCGACGACGAGTGACGTCGTTCCCGGGCTTGGCGCCCCCCTTGGCGGGAATCCATAGCGCGTATGCTTTCACCCACCAGGCGGAAACTCATACGCGGTATGGGGGGAACTCATGCGGGGCATGGGTTCCCGCCTTCGCGGGAACGATGGTGCTCAGGCGATGTAGCGGCTGCTCCAGGCCGCGATCATGGCGGCCACGTACAAGGCATCTTCCCTGCGCGTGAGCAAATGGTCGGCATCGTCGAGCGAGATAAAACTCTTCGGATGCTTGGCCGCGGTAAAAATCTGCAGGGCATTGGCGATATCGACGGTATCGTCGCGCGGCGAATGCATCACCAGTAAGGCCCGGCGCAGCTGCGCCGTCTTCGCGCTGAGGTTCTGCTCGGCCGCATCGATCAAAAACTGCTTCTTGATCTTGAACGGACGTCCGGCCAGTTGCACCTGCGCCTCGCCGTTCGCCTCGATGTCGCCGACCTGCTCGCGGAACAGCCCCGTCACGTGCGCGGGGTCGCTGGGCGCGGCCACCGTCACCACCGCCTTCACCTCGGGAATCTCGCCGGCCGCGGCCAGCACCGCCGCCCCGCCCAGGCTGTGCCCGATGATCAGGCTGGGCGCCTGATGCGCGCCGCGCAGGTAGTTGGCGGCCGCCACCAGGTCCGCCACATTCGATGAAAAATTCGTATTCGCAAACTCGCCCTCGCTCGCGCCCAGCCCGGTGAAATCGAAGCGCAACACGGCGATGCCATGCTCGGTCAAGGCCTGGGCGATGCGGCTGGCCGCGAACACGTCCTTGCCGCAGGTGAAGCAATGGGCGAACAGCGCATACGCCTTGATGGCGCCGCTGGGCGCATCGAGGCGGGCCGCCAGTTTCTGGCCGTCGGCGCCGGGGAAATCCTTGCGTTCGGTTTGCATAGGGCACAACTGTGCACCAGAAACCGGCGCACGGCAAGCCCCGCTCAACCGAACAGGCCATGCACAAACCAGCGCGGCGCGGCCCCTTCCACGCCGCCCGCCATGCGCTCGCGGTAGACCCAGTAGTGGGCATGGTCCTCGCCCTCGGCGATGAAATAATCGCGCGCCTGCAGCTCGCTCCACCAGCCCGATTCGATCCGTTCCGGGGCCGACATCATCTTCAGCGGCGAGCCGTAAAACGGCCGGTTGTCGCGCATCAGCAGGGCGATCGGCCTGGCCAGCAGCCAGCTGGGACGCGGCAGGCTGGCCACGTCGGGCGGCATCTGGGCCTGCAGCGCCGCGGCCCGGATGTTCTTGTTCACCGGCACCCACTGATTGGCCAGCTCGGGCCGGTGATCGGCTTGCGGCGCGGCTTGCAGGACATTCTCCGGACCGAGCCGCGCGACCAGCAGTTCGAGCAGGCGCCACTGGTCTTCCTCGCTGCCGCCCGGCTCGGGAAACAGCGACTCGCTGGGCGGCTCCATCGGCTGCATCTGCAAGGCCTCGAGGCACAGGCCGATGACCGGCGCCTCGAGCACCTGCTTGCCCAGCCGCTCCTTGAGCAGGCGCACCAGGTGCTCGTCGCGCCAGGCCGGCTCGGCCAGCACGATCTCGATCGCGGTGGGCGCGCGCGCCACCCGCCCGCGCTCGTGTTCGAGCTGCAGGGTGATGCGTTCGACCGCCAGCTGGCGCGCGCACAGCCAGCCGGTCAGCTGCAGCAGCAGGCGCTGGGCGCCAACCAGCAAGGCCTCGGCATGCTCGACCCGGTCGAACAGTTCGAGGTGGGCGCGGAAGGTGGTCGGCGCCGCTATCCAGTCGAACAGCTCGGCCCGCATGCCGTAGGCGGCGTCGAGCACGTCGAGCAGCGCGCCGCCGCAGCGCCGCTGCAAACCCGGCCGCGGCAGGCGCCGCATCTCGCCCAGGTGCACGCAGCCGATGCCGTCGAACCAGGCCGCGAACGGCCGCGCCGGCAACGGCAGCAAGGCCGGCAGGCGGTCGAGCCGGCGCGTCAGCGAGGCCGGCTTGAGCACGCGCCCGCCGCGCCCGCGCGCCAGCAACCAGGCCCCGCGCGCGGTCGGCGCGCAACTGAGCACGGCCGAAAATCCCAGCGCCCGCAGGTTCGCGCGGATGCGCCGGCACAGCGCGCGGATGCCGCCGAACAGGCGCAGGCTGGCGCCGATGTCGATCAGCAGCGTCGCTTCCTCGCCCTCGGCCACCAAGGGCGTGTACTGCAACAGCGCCATCGCCACCGCATGCAGGGCCTCGGCCTCGCGCCCGAGCGTGCGCTCGTGCAGGCGCGCCTCGGGCATGAGCATCAGCACGCCGCCGCGCCGCATGCCCGGCTGCACGCCGGCCGCACGCGCCAGCGGCGACGCCGCCAGCACCCGCTCCTGCTCCAGCACCACGCTGCCGGCGTCACTCGACCAGTTGGGGCAAAACACTTCCAGCGCTAACTGGGGCAAGTAGAGGCCGATCCAAAGACGCATGACGCTGCAATAAAGAAGGAGTGAGTGGCAGGAACAGCGGCGCATCGCGCTGCGGCCCCCGGCGTTTGATAAATTCAATCTCGATGCCGCCCACCGCCGGCCGCAACCCAAGCCGCAAGGGCGCGGGAGATGCGTCCCGGGCCGCGGCCAGCGGACGCAGCATAAAGAATAAGGTGTCGCCGCTTTGCGCGGCCAGATGCAGGCGGCGCAAGGTCTCGCCGCGCGCATGCTGTTGCCACAACAGCAGGGCGCCGCAACTGCCGCTGCGCAGCACTTGCTCGGCGGCCCACAGCGCGTCAGCCGTGCGGGCGCTGCGGATCCACAGCAGTTGCGACGGCGCCAGCCCGAGCGCGGCCAGCGCCAGCGCCTGCGGCGGATGGGGCGGCTGCACCAGCACGATACGGCGCCGCGCCACGCTGGCCAAGGCCGGCCGCAGCAGGCGCAGCTCGCCGATGCCGGCCTGCTGCGGCATCAAGTCGACCAGGGTGCCGGTCGGCCAGCCGCCGCCCGGCAACTGGGCCGACAGCACGGGGTGGCCGGTATCGATGCAGCGCGTGCTCGCGCGCGCCAGCTGCGAGGCGCGCCAGAGCGAGGGGTGCAAGGCCTCCGGCGAGGCAATGAAATCAGGGCAGCTCATGGTAGGATCGGCTCAAAACTACTGTATAAATGCACAGTACTAGCTGGGCCGCCGTTTGGCAAGGACTAATCAATCAAATCATCACGACGTCATGGAAAAATGAAATAATGAGCCTCCCTCGTTCCTTGGCCCAACAATGAAAACCGTCTGCGCTGCCCTGCTTGTCCTCGCCGCCCTTCCCGTCCACGCCGCCAAGCCCAGCGGGCTCGACCAGATCCAGACCGTGGTCGTGATCTATGGCGAAAACCGCAGCTTCGACAATCTGTACGGCCTGTTCCCGGGCGCGAACGGGGTGGCCCAGGCCAGCCCGGAAAGCAAGCTCCAGCGCGACCGCGACGGCAGCGTCCTGGCAGCCCTGCCGCCGGTCTGGCAAAAGGGCGACAAGCCCGATCCGCTGTACCCGGCCTCGATGCCGAACGGCCCCTTCCGCATCGATGCCGCGCCGGTCAACCTGCCGCTGAGCACCGCCACGCGCGACCTGACCCACCGCTTCTACCAGAACCAGTTGCAAATCGACGGCGGCAAGAACGACATGTTCGCGGCCTACACCGACGCCGGCGCGCTGACCATGGGCTACTACGACGGCTCCCAGCTACCGCTGTGGAAAGTGGCGCGCGAGTACACGCTGGCCGACAATTTCTTCATGGCCGCGTTCGGCGGTTCGTATATGAACCACATGTGGCTGGCCTGCGCCTGCACGCCGCGGTTCCCGGACGGCCCGCAAAAGCTGCGCGCCCAGCTCGACGCCGACGGCAAGCTCAAGCGCAAGCCGGAATCGCCGGCCAGCGCCACCGACGGCCCGCCGAACTTGCTGGACGGCGCGCTGACGCCGGACGGCTACACCGTCAATACCATGCAGTCGAGCTACCAGCCGAGCGGCGCCGCACCCGCGCCCGCCGGCGATGCGGCACTGGCCGACCCGGCCGAGAACCCGCTGCCGCCGCTGACCGACAAGACCATCGGCGACACCCTGTCCGCCAAGAAGGTGAGCTGGAAGTGGTACGCCGGCGGTTACCACGACGCGCTGCGCGACCGCCAGCAGATCTACGGCGGCGACGTCAATTTCCAGCCCCACCACCAGCCCTTCAATTACTTCCTGCGCTTCGCGCCCGGCAGCAAGGACCGCGCGCTGCACCTGAAGGACGAGACCGACATGCTGGCCGACATCAAGCAAGGCAAGCTGCCGCAGGTGACGTTCTACAAGCCACAGGGCAGCCTCAACGAGCACCCGGGCTACTCCAACGTGATGCAGGGCGACATCCACTTGGCCGAGCTGGTGGCCAAGCTGAAGGCCTCGCCGCAATGGAAGCACATGGCGATCATCATCACCTACGATGAAAACGGCGGCTTCTGGGACCACGTGGCGCCGCCCAAAGGCGACCGCTGGGGCCCGGGCACGCGCATCCCCGCGATCATCGTCTCGCCCTACGCCAAGAAGGGTTTCATCGACCACACGGCCTATGACACCACCTCGATCCTGCAGTTCCTGACGCGCCGCTTCAAGCTCGAACCGCTGCCCGGCGTGCGCACCCAGATGGGCGACCTGAGCAACGCCTTCGACCTCAAGGCGCACTAAGCTTGGACACCCTGCAACTGGCCGGCGCGATCCTGTTCGCGCTCGCGCTGGTCCACACCTTCGCGGCCAAGTCCTTCGAACTGCTGGCGCAGCGCTATCCGCGCCACGCCGGCCTGTTCCACCTGCTGGGCGAGGTCGAGGTCGTGTTCGGCTTCTGGGCCTTCGTGCTGGTGGTGGCGATGGCGTTCATCGCCGGCGGCCAGGCCGCGATCGACTACGCCGAAAGCCGCCAGTACACCGAGCCGCTGTTCGTCTTCGTGGTGATGGTGGTGGCGGCCTCGCGCCCGGTGCTGGTGGCGATGCGCGGCCTGCTCGAACTGCTGGCGCGGCTGGCCCCGCTGCGCGCCGAACTGGCGCTGGCCTGGCTGGGCCTGGCGCTGGTGCCGCTGACCGGCTCCTTGATCACCGAACCGGCCGCGATGACCCTGGCCGCGCTGATGCTGGCGCCCCAGGTGTTCCGTCCCGGCATGCCGGAATGGCTCAAGTACGGCGCGCTCGGCGTGCTGTTCGTGAATGTCTCGATCGGCGGCACCCTGACCTCGTACGCCGCGCCGCCGGTGCTGATGGTGGCCGGCGCCTGGGGCTGGGACAGCGCCTTCATGGCCACCTCCTTCGGCTGGAAGGCGGCGCTGGCGGTGCTGGTCAACGCCACCGGCATCAGCCTGCTGCTGCGCAAGCACCTGCGCGCACCGGCCCGCGCCGAACCGGCCGCGCGCGTCCCGCTGGCGGTGGCCGCGATCCATCTCGCCTTTCTGGCGGCGGTGGTGGTGCTGGCCCACCATCCGGTGCTGTTCCTCGGCCTGTTCCTGCTGTTCCTCGGTTTCACCCAGGCGTACCAGCGCTACCAGGACCCGCTGATCCTGAAGGAAGGCCTGCTGGTCGGTTTTTTCCTCGCCGGGCTGGTGGTGCTGGGCGGGATGCAGCAGTGGTGGCTGCAGCCGCTGGTGTCCGCGCTGGGACCGGCCGCCCTGTTCTTCGGCGCGCTCGGCCTGACCGCGCTCACCGACAACGCCGCCCTCACCTACCTCGGTTCGCTGATCGAGGGTTTATCGGCGCAGGCGCGCTACATGCTGGTGGCCGGCGCGGTGGCCGGCGGCGGCCTGACCGTGATCGCGAATGCGCCCAATCCGGCCGGCGTGGCCCTGCTGCGGCGCGGCTTCAACGACGAATCGATCGGCGCGGCCGGCTTGCTGCTCGGTGCGCTCGCGCCCACCGCGGTGGCCGCGGCCGCCTTCCTGCTGCTCTAGTTATTGCGCCAGCCTGCGGTGGCGCGAAAAAAAATTCAGCATCATCTTGCTGGCGTCGGGACCGACGGCCGAGTTGAACGAGAGCCGCTCGTCGCCGCCGCTCCACGCATGCTTGAGTTCGGCGATGCGCGCGACCCGCAGCATCAGCTTACGGCCGTGGTAGACGTCGCGTAACTGGTAGGTGTGGCCACGCTTGTTGCCCACTTTCAGCACCACCTCGACCGGACTGTCCGGCGGCAGCTGGTTCAGCAGCATGGCCTGGCGCGCGAGCTGGGCCTGGTTGACCGGATGCACGACCGGGTCGTCCTCGCCCTGGATCAGGATGGTCGGCAGCGGCGGAAACGCCGGCCGCCGCGCCAGCACCTCGGCGATCGCGCTGTCGACCCGTCCGTGCGCGCCATGCCGCATCACGCCCAGCGCGCCGACCGGGCTGTGACCGGCGCCGAAAATCGGCCCCGAATGCAGGCCCAGTCCGGCAAACAGCTCGGGATGGTTGAGTGCGACGATATGCGCCATCCCGGCCCCGGCCGAAATCCCGCAAATGTAGATCCGCGAGCGGTCGATCGGATAATGCCGCACCACCTTGTCGACGATGCCGACGATCAACGGCACGTCGCCGCCGCCCTGCTGGGTCGCGCGGTCATACCATTTCCAGCAGCGGTGCGGATGGGCGCTGACCGCCTGCTGCGGATACAGCACCGCGTAGCCCTCGGCCTCGGCCAGCTGGTTCATCCGGGTGCCCTGGGCGAACAGGGTCGCGCTCTGGTCGCAGCCGTGCAGCATCACGAGCAGCGGCAGGCCGCCGGCGG
>DASRXO010000460.1:0-2364 GCA_035654095.1 Telluria sp. | reverse complement strand
GTACTGGTAGTCGGCGCCGTTCGAAGTGTGGGTATCGACCATCACGTCCGGATCCCAGGCCGCGAACAGCTGGTTGAACACGCGCGCATTGAGCGTGTCGCACTTGATGAAGTCGCGGTTCAGGTCCAGATGGCGGCCGTTCCCGCGGAAGCCGAACTGCTCGGGCCCGTCCTGGTTCACGCGCGAACTGGCGCCGCGATTCAGGCTGCCGTCGACGTTGTACAGCGGGACGAACAGGAACACGGTCCGGCCCAGCGCGGCCAGGCGCTGCGGCTGCACGCAAAAGTCGCGCACCAGCGCCATGCAGGCGTCCACGCCTTCCGGCTCGCCGGGGTGGATGCCGTTGTTGTTGAAGAAGACCGGCCGCCCCTCGGCCTTGATGCGCGTGCGGTCGAACACGCCGTCGGCGCTGATCACGCCCGCATGGATCGGCACGCCCGCGTCCGAGATGCCGGCCACGCCGAAGCGCAGTACCGAGGGATAACGGCGCGCCAGGTCTTCATACCACGCGATACAGTCGGCCCAGGTGGTGGTCTGGTTGCCGTTGCCCAGTTCATAGGGCGTTTTCAGTTCGTTCGACATGTGAGAATTCGTGAGTTTAATGCCAAACCAATACGATACAACATCCGTGGCGTTTAGTGCGGTTTGATCGGCAGCGAGATCGCGACCAGCGTGCCCTTGTCGGGCGCGGAGCTGAAGGCGATGCTGCCTTCGAGCGCATACACGCGTTCGCGCATGCCGATGATGCCGATGCCGGACGACGCGGTCGCCGGGTCGAAGCCGGCGCCGTCGTCGGCGATCTCGATGTGCAGCACGCGCTCGTCGTCGGACAGCACCAGCGACACTTGCGCATGGGTCGCGGTCGCGTGCTTCATCACGTTCGACAGTGCCTCCTGGACGATGCGGTAGGCCGAGATCGCGAGCTCGTTTTCGAGCCGCGAGAAGTCGCCCTCGGAATGGAACTCGAAGCCGCAGCCGGAGCCGCTGTCGTAGTGGCGCATCATCTCTTCCACCGCGCCGTGCAGGCCGAGCATGTCGAGCACCTCGGGCCGCAGGCGGCGCACCAGGCGCCGTCCGCTGGCGTACAGGTCGAGCGTGAGCTTGGTGATGGCTTGCGACTTCTGGCGGATCTCGTCGATCGCCGGCCCCGGCGCGGCCTTGTCGGCCAGCTGCAAGATGCTTTGCGATTCAAGCCGCGCGGCGATCAGCGAGGCATTCAACTCGTCGTGGATTTCGATCGCGATGCTCTTGCGTTCGTCCTCGACGATCGAGTTCACCTTCTGAATCAGCTTGCGCTTGTCGGCGTCGGCCTTCAGCGCCTCGTTGCGCGACTCGACCAGGTCCTTGGTGCGCTCGGCCACCTTGTTCTCGAGGTCCTGCTTGGAGAGGTCGAGCGCGACCGACATCTCGCCGATCGACTCCTGCAGCTCGCCGACTTCGCCGCCGGTGGTGACCGGCAGCTCGACCCGGTAGTCGCCGCCGCGGATCTGGCGCAGCGCGCCGATCGCGCCCTTCAGCGGCACCGTCAGGCTGCGCGCGAGGAACAGCGCGAAGGCCACGCTCAAGGCCAGCGCCAGCCCGGCCATCGCCAGTTCGACGTGGAAGCGGTGCGCCTGCTTGGCCAGCAGGTTCGAGGGCGACATCGTGACGCGCACCCAGCCCACCACTTCGGTGGTCAGGGTCGGCGGCTTGGCGTCGCTCGATCCCGAGACGTGCGGCGCGCCGTTATCCGAGAACAGGTTGATCCACACCACCTGCTTGCGGATCGGCGCTTCGTAGTAGCGCGGCTCGGCGTCGGCGGCGAACTGCGAGGAGACGCTGATCGCGCCCTTCTGGTTGGCGTCCACCACGTCGACGCGGTAGATGCTCTTGTCCGACTGGACCAGGCCATTGATGGTCAGGCGCAGGTCCGACAGGTTGCCGGAGATGACGTTGTACTCGCTGGTCTCGGCCAGCGCGCGCGCCAGGATGCGCCCGCGCTCGGCCAGCTCCTCGGCCACCTGCGCGCGGTGCGAGTACCACGAATACCAGACGAAGGACGAGAACAGGAACACCACCGGCAGCATGGTGATGAAGATCATCCGGGTGCCGATGCTCCAGCTTTTCCAGAAGCGCAGGGCGTTCATCGCTTGGGGGTCGGATGGCGGGCGAAGCCGCGCGCGGTATCGTCGACGTCGATCTCGAGCGAGCGCGCCACGCCGTCGTTGACGATGGTGTTGAAGTAGCGCGGGAACTGCGGCCGTTCCAGTTCGCCGCTGGCGACGAAGGCCGCGGCCATCTCGGCCACTTGCGCGTTGATGTCTTCGATCTCGGAGTAGGTCGAGGCCAGCGCGCCGGCCTTCACCATGTCGGCCGAGAAGCCGA
>DASRXO010000459.1:0-6858 GCA_035654095.1 Telluria sp. | reverse complement strand
ATCCGCGTGGGCACGGCACGCCGTACCCACCCTACCGCATGTAGGGTGGGTACGGCGTGCCGTGCCCACGCGGATTACGGCTTCGGCTGGACCAGCACAAACGGGCTGACCACCGAGGTCCACAAGGACGCATCGGTATCCGCCCACGCCTTCGCCTGCGCGTCCGACACCTTGGCCAGTTTGCCGTCGGCCATCCAGCGCGCGATGCTTTCCTTGTCGTCGTGCGAGATACGCACCGCGACGTCGACCAGGTCGAGCGCCTCGCTCACATAAATCACCGTCCCCTGCGCGAAGTGGCGCTGCAGCTCGGACCACGGCAGGCGCGCGGTCTCGCGGTTGATCTTGATGCGTAGGTCGGTGTCGTTCTCAGGCTTGGTCTTCATAAATCGTCTACGTGGTTCACAGGGGTTCGACCGCGGGTATCGGCGAACCCTCCCATGTTAAGCGATACGCCTGGCCTTTGCGCACGTTGCCCACCAGCGCGGGCCGGAAGCAGGCGAGGTTGGTGCCGCCCGCACGCCGCACGCTCGGATAAATCACGCCCATCGATCCCGCCTCCAGCAACTGCGCCGCGAACTGCTGCGATGCGACATAGCTGGCCGGGTCGAGGTATTTGGCATACGCCTTCATGCCGCGCAGGTCGTGGAAGCTGCTGGTGAAATCGGCCAGCAAGGTCTGGTAGCTCACGCTGTCGTCGAAGCGCCCGATCTCCTGGTACTCGACGGTCTTGTGGAAGGTGATCTCGGCCAGCGCGGTCGCGGGCTCGAACGCGCAGTACCATGCGCCGCGTTCGCCGTCGTTGAAGCGGCTGCCTTCCGGCCGCGGATAGGTATAGGCCGCGTTGACGATGCGGAAGTTGGGCACGCCGAACACCAGTTCGTCGACGCCGATGCCGGGCAGGCCGCCATATTCGCCGCGCAGCCGTTCGTTGGTCGCGTTATCGAGTTCGAACAGGTCGCGCAGCGTGTCTTCGTGGTCGGCCAGCGGCGCGAGCACCGAGTCCTCGGCGTCGGCGAAACGCGAGGGAATCAGGCGGCAAGTGTCGAACTGGCGCAGCGGCGTCAGTGTGGGGAAGAGCGCCAAGGTCAGAGGCCTCCGCGCCGCGCGTCGAGCAGCTTGCGTACCGTTTGCATCGAGAGCAGGCCGCCGGCCAGCATCTGCGACAGCGGCGTGCGGCCGGCGAACACCGGGTTGGTGTTGGGCAGGGCGACCCATTCGTCGGCCAGCTTGTCGCCATACAGGATGTGCAGCGCCTTGTAGATGCCGAGCAGGTAAGAGATGCGGGTGATGCGGTCCACCTCGAGCACGCGGTCGGGGTTCTTCTTCCATTCGTAGAAGGTGGAGGACGACAGGCCGCCGAGCAGTTCGCGCGCATCCTCGTCGCGCAGGCCCCAGGCCGCCACCAGCTTGAAGAAGCCCTTCAGCGCCGACTTGGACAGCCGCTCGCGCTCGGCGCGGGCGTTGAGGTCGACCAGTGCGGCCGGTTCGAAGCGGCTTTTGGGGTAGGCGTATGCTAGATTCATTGCATTTACTCCGGTTATGGATTATTTATACTCCTTTTTCGGATGTATTGCAAGCGTGCGGGCCTGTGTCAAAATGGCCTGTATGACAACAAAGGAGATGCCATGCGCTGGAGACGACTGATCGCCGGGCTGTGCCTGGGCCTGGCCGCGCTGGGCGCGGGCGCTGCGCCGACCAACGCGGAACTCAAGCAGCAGGTAACCGATACCGAGCGCGCGTTCGCGGCCACGATGAAGGCGCGCGACCATGCCGCGTTCAGCAGCTTCCTGTCGGACGAGGCGGTGTTCTTCATGGGCGCCGGCCCGCTGCACGGCAAGGACGCGGTGGCCAAGGCATGGAAGCGGTTTTACGAGAAGCCGGCCGCGCCGTTTTCTTGGGAGCCGGACGAGGTCGAGGTGCTGGCCTCGGGTACGCTGGCGATCAGCGGCGGGCCGGTGTACGACCCGAGCGGCAAGCTGATATCGCGTTTCAGTTCGATCTGGCGGCAAGAGGCGCCGGGCAAGTGGCGCATCGTGTTCGACCGCGGCTCGCCGGTCTGCGACTGCCAGAAATGACCAGCGTCAGACCGGGGTCAGTGCCGACATTCGGACACGGGCTCTACATTCGTGAACGCGAATGTAGAGCCCGTGTCCGAATGTCGGCACTGACCCCGGTTTTACCCGCCTACGCCGGTTCGGCGTGTTCGACCATCAGCTGGACTTTGGTGACGCCGTTGTACTCGTTGGCGTCGAGCCGGAACGCGATGCGGGCGCGCTCGCCGACCGCATCGGTGTGGCCGAACCAGATCGCGTCGTAGCGCTGGCCGTTCCGCTCCAGCAGCAGCTTGAGGTGGCGCTCCTTCAAGATGCGCTGGCTCACCACGCGGAATTCGTCGCAGAACACCGGCGGCGCAAAGCCCTGGCCCCACACCTGGCTGTCCATCAGTTCGATGAACTGGGTGGTGTAGTAGGCATCTTCCAGCGGGCCGTCGGTTTCGATCGTGCGCTCCAGCTGCGCGGCGCTGAGCCATGCGCGGCCGACCGCTTCGAACGCTGCCGAAAACGCGTCGAAAGCCTCGGCGCGGATGGTCAGGCCGGCCGCCATCGCGTGGCCGCCGAACTTGTCGATCAGGCTGGGCGCGCGCTTGGATACCAGGTCGAGCGCGTCGCGCAAATGGAAGCCCGGGATCGAACGGCCCGAGCCCTTGATCCAGCCGTCCGCGCCCGGCGCGAAGGTGATCGTCGGGCGGAAGAACTTCTCCTTCAGGCGCGAGGCCACGATGCCGATCACGCCCTGGTGCCAGCCGGCGTCGAACACGCTGATGGTGCTGCTGTTGGCCGGTTCGAAGGCGTCGAGGTGGAGCAGGGCGGTGTCCTGCATCTCGGCTTCGATCTCGCGCCGCTTCAGGTTGATCTCGTTGAGCTGCTGGGCGATGGTCCAGGCGCGGCCTTCGTCGTCGGTGACCAGGCACTCGATCCCGAGCGACATGTCGTCCAGCCGGCCGGCCGCGTTCAGGCGCGGGCCGACCGCGAAGCCGAGGTCGAACGGCGACGCGCTGCGCGCCTCCCGGCCGGCCACGCGGAACAAGGCCGCCACGCCCGCATGCATGCGCCCCGCGCGCATACGCTTGATGCCCTGCGCGACCAGGATGCGGTTGTTGGAGTCGAGCCGCACCACGTCGGCCACGGTACCCAGCGCGACCAGGTCGAGCAGGTTGTCGAGCTTGGGCTGGGTCTGGGCGTCGAACACGCCGCGCCGCCGCAGCTCGGCGCGCAGCGCGAGCAGCACATAGAACACCACGCCGACGCCGGCCAGGTGCTTGCTGGGGAAGCCGCACTCGGGTTGGTTGGGATTGACGATCACGCGCGCGGCCGGCAGGGTCTCGCCCGGCAGGTGGTGGTCGGTGACCACGACTTCGATGCCGCGCCGGTTGGCCTCGGCCACGCCTTCGCAACTGGCGATGCCGTTGTCGACCGTGATGATGATGTCGGGCGCATGCGCGCGCGCCGCCAGTTCGACGATCTCGGGCGTCAGGCCGTAGCCGTATTCGAAGCGGTTGGGCACGATGTAGCCGACCGACGCGCCCATCGCGCGCAGGCCGCGCAGGGCGGTGGCGCAGGCGGTCGCGCCGTCGCAATCGTAATCGGCCACGATCAGCATCTTCTTGCGCGCGCCGATCGCGTCGGCCAGGAACACGGCGGCGGCGTCGATGTGGCGCAGGCCGGAGGGCGCCATCAGGGCCGCCAGTTCGCTCGCCAGTTCGCGCGCATCGGTCAGCCCGCGCGAGGCGTAGATCCGCGCCAGCACCGGATGCACGCCTCCCTGGCGCAGCATTTCGGAGGTGCGGAACGAGCAGGGGCGGGTGGCGATGCGGGTCGTCATGGCAGCAGTCGGTCGAGGGTGGCGCGGCGCCAGAATTTGCGCTGCGCGAGTTTGGTGGTGGTGAATTCGGCAAGCGCGCCGCGCCGGCTCAGGACCAGCCGCACGGAGTCGATGCGGCCCTGCTGGAGCGCGGCCAGCATCGGCGCGAACAGCTCGCGGTCGAGGCGCTGCATCTGCATCAGCCAACCGGCCCATTCGGCGGCGAGGGCGAGTTCGGCGACGCTGCCGCAGTAGTACAGCGTGTCGCCGGTGGCGGCCGCGGCGTCGGCCGGCGCCAGGTTCGGGCGCCGCGCCAGCGCGTCGAGCCAGGCCGGCGCCTCGAAGGTGGCCAGGGCGCCGGCATCATCGCGCATCGGCTCGGCCGCCTCGGCCCACGGCCAGAAGGCGTTGATGCTGGCCAGCCCGCGCGCCTCGCGCTCCACGTTGACGGGGTGCTCGAACCACAGCATCTGCACTTCGTTCTGCAGCTTGCGGTAGGCGGCGGAGGCGGCGCCGGCCGGCAGCCAGTCGGTCAGGTTCATGCCGCTGGCGGCGTCGGGCGTGGCGGTGTCGAGGCCGGACCAGGGGCCGGCGCGCATGAACCAGGTGGCGGCGTCGCCGTACAACAGGGTGTTGCCTTGTTCGTCGAAGAAGGGCTGGGCGCTGGCGTACAGGGCGCGCGCGTGCGGTTCCGACAAGTCGAGGCGGCGCAGGTCGGTCAGCAGCAGATGGCTGCGGGTGATTTCAAAGTGTGCGGGATTGACAATGAACCAGCTGGCGCCGGCCGGGTCCAGCCTGTAGCCGCGCATCGCGGCGGCGGCAAATGCCGGGCGCTGCAGACCCAGTGCGCGGGCCAGCCATTGCTCGTGCGGCAGGGTGCGCGTGCCGGCGTCGGACGGGGTGGAGGCGTCGCTGGCGGTGCGCGACAATAGCGCCGCGAGGGCCGGCGCTTGCAGGGCCCGCACCAGGTCGGGGGCGAGTTCGGGAGGGGGCAGGGCGAACGGCAGGACAAGCGTAATTTGACTCATGCCGCATTGTAGGGCATCTGCCGTGCGGATGAGAAATTCCCGCGGGAACGACGGGTATTCTTAAGGCGAGACCGGCACGTCGCCATCCCCGGCGTCCGGATCCAGCTCGACGTCGCCGTAGGTCAGGCCGATCGCCTCCTCGTACCAGGTCTGCACCAACGCCAGGTGCTCGCGTTCCTCGTTGAGTGCGGTCGTGAAATCGCCGACCATCTCGCTGAGCTCATGTTCGTCGGCCAGCGCCACCAGCGTTTCCCAGCCGGCCTTGTCGCTCAGTTCGGCCGTGACGATCGCGTGCAGCGACTGGGCGATGCTGGTGCGCGGATCGTTCAGCACCTGCACCAGCCCCATCGACTCGACCCCGGCCAGGTCCGCGCTCGGCGTCTGCGAGGTCGGGTCGCCGCCCAGCGATTCGATCGCGTCGGACACCAGCAGGAAGTGGCGCGCCTCGTCGGCCCGGATCTGCTCAAGATCGTCGATGGTCATGCTGATGTCGCCATCGAGCATGACCTCGCATTTGGTGATCAGCGCATCGTAAAGACGGGTGCCGGTGCGCTCGAAGGCCAGGCGCTCGCCCAGCTTGTCGAGCAGGATCTGCGGACTGTCGCCCTTGAGCAGCTGCACCCCCATGTTGACGGCGCCGGTAACAGTGCCGGGCAGCGGGATCGAGCCGAGTCCGTCGGCATTCGCGATGTAGTCGGTGCGCATCTCGGCCAGCGCCGATTCGTCGCCTGCTTCGCCGCGCGCGGCCGGGCCGGCGTCGAGCATGGCCTTGCTGTCGATCGGCGACATCTGGATGCCGGTGCGGTTCATGCCGACTTGCTCTGTATGGTGTGTCATGGAATCCTCCGATGCGTTAGGGGGCGACCGGGCCGGCGACCGTGCGTTTGTGCGTCAGCTCGGTGCCGGGCGCCCAGCGGTAGCCGGCCGACACCGCCTCGCTGGGCGAGCCGCCGGCGTTGACCGCGGCGCGGTAATGCTGGCTTGCCGCGCCTTCCTGCGCCCTGGGCACGAACTGGGTCCCGAGGGCGCGCAGGCCGACCTCCTTGCCCAGCACGCCGCGTACGAAGTCGCGCTGGCTGCGGAAGGCCAGCGGTTCATCGAACGGCGCGCTGATGATCTCGGCCGGGTCGCGCTTCTCGACCTGCTTGAACGTCTCGCAGGCCAGGTGGAAGTGGCCCAGCTCATAGTCGAGGAAGCGCTCCCAGATCGCCTTGACGTGGTGGTTGCTCTCTTGTTCCACGCAACTGTAGTAGTTGTAGCATTCGTTCGCTTCGTGCAGCACCCACTGTTCGAGCCAGGTCTCGGTCGGGTCGAGCATGGACGCGTACTGCGTCACGTGCTGCTCCTCGACCGAGGCGATTTCTGCGTACAGCTGGCGCGCCAGCGGGTCGGAGAACATGGGGCCGATGTTCATATAGTAGTTGTGGGTCTGCGTTTCGCCGGCCACGATGGTCAGCGCATGCAGCTTGGTCAGCAGGCTGGCCTGCTTGCTGTCGTACGGCGTGCGCAGGTCGTCCTCCGGCGCGCGGTGATGGTCGATGGTGGGCCGGCCGGGCAGGATGTCGGTATAGCTTTGCAGGATATTGTTGGCGTCCTTGCCTTCGAGCCGGTCGAGCAAGGCCGAGTAGCGGTACAGATGGTCGAAGTCCTCGAGCAGGCCGAAACGGTAGACCTGGGCCAGGTAAGGGTCCGGCTCGCGCTGGGCGATGGCGGCGGTGACTTCGATCGCCACCTGCTCGTAGGCGATGGTGGTTTCGAGCGCCGAATGGTCGGGCGCCAGCAGCCAGTTGACCATCGTCGCCTGGTGCTGCTCGCTGCGGCGCACCTTGGCCAGCGGCAGGCGCAGCGCGGCATTGCAGCGCGCGGCCATGTGGCCGAAGTGCAGCGCCTCCAGTTCCAGCCCGTTGAGCAGGATGATGCGCACGCGGGTGAAGGCGTCGTCGTCGAGTTTGCTGATGGGCTGCTGCAC
>DASRXO010000458.1:0-5364 GCA_035654095.1 Telluria sp. | reverse complement strand
GCTGTTCCAGCACCTGTTCTGGTTCTTCGGCCACCCCGAGGTATATATCGTGGCCCTGCCCGCCTTCGGCATTATTTCCGACCTGGTCAGCGTGCATGCGCGCAAATGCATCTTCGGCTACCGCATGATGGTGTGGGCGATCGTCATCATCGGCGGCCTGAGCTTCGTGGTGTGGGCGCACCACATGTATGTGAGCGGCATGCATCCGCTGTTCGGCTTCTTCTTCGCCACCACCACCCTGATCATCGCGGTGCCGACCGCGCTCAAGGTCTACAACTGGACCCTGACGCTGTGGCGCGGCGACATCCACCTGACCGTGCCGATGCTGTTTGCCATCGGCTTCATCAGCACCTTCGTGATCGGCGGGCTGACCGGCCTGTTCCTCGGCAACGTCAGCGTCGATATTCCGCTCTCGAACACCTATTTCGTCGTCGCGCATTTCCATATGGTGATGGGGGTGTCGCCGGTGCTGGCCGTGTTCGGCGGCCTGTATCACTGGTATCCCAAGGTCAGCGGCCGGCTCTACAACGACACGCTGGGCCGCCTGCATTTCTGGATCACCTTCGTCGGGACCTACCTGATTTTCTTCCCGATGCACTACCTGGGCATCCTCGGCATGCCGCGCCGCTACTACGCGTATGAGAATTACGCCTTCATTCCGCAGTCCGCGCAAACGCTGAACGCCTTCATCACGGTCATGGCGCTGATCGTCGGCGTGGCGCAACTGCTGTTCATCTACAACCTGGCCTGGAGCACCTTCAAGGGGCCGCGCGCCGGCCCCAATCCGTGGCGCGCGGCCAGCCTCGAGTGGTATACGCCCGACACGCCGCCCAAGCACGGCAACTGGGGGCCGGCGCTGCCGGTGGTGTTCCGCGGACCTTACGACTACGGCCACCAGGAAGGCGCGTCCGACTTCATTGCGCAGAACATCGGACCGGAGCAGCAGGAAGAGGCGCCCGCCGTTCCCGCCGCCATCCCCGTCCCGCGCGGAGAGCCGACATGAGCGCCCTTGCGCCGGCCGGGAGGGCAAGCGCGGCGACGGTCGGCCTGCGGGTCTTCATGGCGGTGGTGAGCACGCTGTTCTTCCTGTTCAGCATCGCCTTCCTGATGCGGATGGCGGTGGACGACTGGCGCGCCTTGCCCCGGGTGCCGTGGCAGTTGTGGCTGAGCAGCGCGCTGCTGGCCGGCGCCGGCATCGCCTGGAGCGCGGCGGCGCGCGCGGCCACCCAGGCGGCGCTGCTGCGCGGCTGGGCCGCCGGCTGCGGGCTGTCGCTGCTGTTCCTGGCCGCGCAGCTATGGGCCTGGCAAGCGATGCTGGCGCTGAACCTGCGGGTCGACGGCAATCCGGCCAACAGCTTCTTCTACCTCATCACCGGCTTGCACGGCGTGCACGTGGTAGGCGGGCTGGCGGCCGCCGGCGTGCTGGGGCTGCGCCTCCTGCGCGGCGCTCCGCTGGCGCGCCTGCGCGACACCGCCGCCCTGTGCGCGCACTACTGGCATTTCCTGCTGGTGCTGTGGCTGGCCATGTTCGCGCTGCTGTTCCTGGTCACACCCGACTTCATCCAACTGTGCAGCAACTTGCTGAGGTGATCCCATGCGCGAATCGAGCATCGTAGCCGACTGGTCGGCAGACAAGGCCGCCTTCCGCGTCCCCTGGGGCAAGGCGATGATGTGGATCTTCCTGCTCAGCGACACCTTCATCTTCGGCAGCTTCCTGACCGGTTACATGACGGTGCGCATCTCCACCACGGCCGCCTGGCCCAACCCGAGCGACGTGTTCTCGCTGGTCATCAACGGCACCAAGCTGCCGCTGATCCTGATCGCGATCATGACCTTCATCCTGATCAGCAGCAGCGGCACCATGGCGATGGCCGTCAACTATGCCTACCGGCGCGAGCGCAAGACGGCCGCGCGCCTGATGCTGGCCACGGCCGCGTTCGGCGCCATGTTCGTCAGCATGCAAGCCTTCGAATGGAGCAAGCTGATCGCCGAAGGCGTGCGGCCCTGGAGCAATCCGATGGGCGCGGCCCAGTTCGGCTCATGCTTCTTCATGATCACCGGCTTTCACGGCCTGCACGTGACGGCCGGCGTGATCTACCTGAGCGTCATCGCGCGCCGCGTGCTGCGCGGCGATTACGAAGCGCGCGGCAATTACGACATCGTCGAGATCGCCGGCCTGTACTGGCACTTCGTCGACCTCGTGTGGGTCTTCATCTTCGCCCTGTTTTACCTGTGGTAGGAGCTCCTATGGAACCAGTTCTGGAACACCCGCACGGCCCGCCGATCGGCCTCTACCTGAAAGTGTGGGGACTGCTGTTCGTGCTCAGCACCTTGTCCTACCTGGTCGATTTCTTCCACCTCCAGGGACAGCTGCGCTGGACCCTGATCCTGGCGCTGATGATCGCCAAGGCCGGCCTGATCGTCGCCATCTTCATGCACCTGCGCTGGGAGCGGCGCGCACTGATCGCGGTGATCCTGATACCGCCGCTGGCGCTGATGGTGCTGGTCGCGATGATGTTCGTCGAGGCCGACTACACCTTCCTCACGCGCATGGCGTTCTTCCGCTGAGGCGCGCGGCTATATTGACTGCGCGGGCCGCCTGCTTGGGTTAGACTTGAAAGGGGGTAACTAACTAATAACTTTTCGGGAGAATCCATGACCATCAGCCGCCGCCTGTTCCTCGGTTCGGCCCTGCCGCTCGGCGCCCTCGGCGTCGACGCGTTCGCCGCCCAAACCGCCGCCCAAGCGCCTTACGGCCAGGCAGCGCCTGCCGTGCCGTCCGCCGAGATCGACACCCAAGTGGTGCTGGCCGGCGACACCTTGCCGCGCAGCCCGCTCGCCTACGTGGCCAAGCTGCAGGAGCTTGTGCAAAAGAATCCCAAGGCCAGCGACACCTACCTGGCCGGCGGCGCGATCGCCGATCTCGAAGCCAAATTCTCCGCACTGCTGGGCAAGGAAGACACGGTCTTCATGCCGACCGGCACCATGGCCAACCACATCGCCCTGCGCCTCCTGTGCGGCGAATCGAGACATGCGCTGGTGCAGCAGGAAAGCCATATTTACCGCGACGAATCGGACAGCGTCAGCGTGCTAAGCGGCATCAACCTGGTGCCGCTGGCGGCCGGCAAGGCCGCGCCCACGCTGGCCGAAGTCGGCGACGCCATCAACCGCGCCGAGAACGGCCCCTTTCCGATCAAGGTGGGCGCGATCGCGATCGAGAGTCCGGTGCGGCGCGCCGACGGCGCCGCCGTGCCCGCCGCGCTGATTGCCAACCTGAGCAAACTGGCGCGCGCCAAGGGCATCCCGATGCACCTCGACGGCGCGCGCCTGCTGCTGCTGTGCGGCACGCCCGGCTTCGACGTCAAGACCTATTGCCAGCCCTTCGATACGGTCTACGTGTCGCTCTACAAATACCTGGGCGCCCCGTACGGCGCGGTGCTGTCGGGGCCGAAGGCGCTGCTGGTGAAGGCGCGCGAACTGCGCCACCTGTTCGGCGGCATGGTGTACAAGGGCTGGGAGACCGCCCTGCCGGTGCTGGAAGAGCTGGACGGCATCGAGCAGCGCTACGCCGCCTTCCACGCCGCCGGCGAACGCCTGCTGGCGCGCCTGGACAAGACCTCCGGCTACAAGGTCCATCGGGTGGAAAACGCCAGCAACGTCCACTATCTCGAGATCTCGGAAAAGCGCCAGGCCGGCCTGGCCGAGCGCCTGAAGCAGGCCAACATCCGCACCGCCGCGATCAAGGATGGGCGGATGGAGCTGCGCTTCAATGAATCGCTGCTGCGGCGCGACACCGACTACCTGATGGCCGCATTCAGCGGCGCCTGAGGGCGGGCCGGGAGGCGGCCGGATGCTACACTCCAGCCTGACCGCCGTTTCCCACCGCCCGCCTTCGCTGAGAGCCGAGTAAAACGCCATGGATTGTCGCCCGCATTGCGGTGCATGCTGCATCGCCCCGTCCATCTCCAGTCCTATTCCTGGGATGATTGGCGGTAAGCCGGCGGGCGTCCGGTGTGTTCAGCTCGACCAAGACAATCGCTGCATGATTTTCGGGCATCCAGGCCGGCCGCAGGTCTGCCGCTCCTTGATGCCGCACGACGAGATGTGCGGGAGCAGCAGAGAGCAGGCTATCCACTGGTTAAGCTGGATGGAGCAACAGACCTCCCCGGATTAAAGACTTCCATCGACACGCCCAGAAAGGCAATACGAATGAACGGCTTCCTGCACAGGCATTTTCTCAACAATTCGGACAAGCGGCTTCATAAGTGGGTGCATTACTTTGACATCTATGAGCGTCACTTCACGCGCTTCCGAGACAAAGCGCCCGTGATGATTGAAATCGGCGTGTCCGGCGGCGGGTCGTTGGCAATGTGGAAGGAGTTTTTTGGAAAGGAATCCAAGATCATCGGGATCGATATTAACCCTCAGTGCAAGGCCCATGAGTCGGAGGGCATCGAGATTTTCATCGGTAGCCAGGATGACCCTGCTTTGATCGAGCAGATATTCGAAAAATATCCGGAAGTCGATATCGTTCTCGATGATGGCAGCCATCAGATGAATCACATGGTCGCTTCTTTCCAATTGCTGTATGAAAGAGTCCATAAAAATGGCGTCTATCTGGTGGAAGATACCCACACCTGCTACTGGCCGGAATTCCAGGGCGGGGTAAGGCAAGCAGGCAGTTTCATTGAATTTACCAAAGACAAGCTTGACG
This sequence comes from Telluria sp., assembly GCA_035654095.1. GTDB lineage: Bacteria > Pseudomonadota > Gammaproteobacteria > Burkholderiales > Burkholderiaceae_D > Telluria_A. The sequence continues at coordinate 650 of DASRXO010000458.1, read as the reverse complement.
AATTGAATGCCGTGCATTCGAGAGGCGTCATCCCTATTTCAAGCTTCACCAAGGCGACCGATTACATTGCCTGCTACGACAGCATCGTTGTATTCGAACGTCGTCCGCAAGGAAACCGGCAAGCCCCGATCACGCAAGCCATGCGCGATCACGCCTGATTTTGGCATCCATCCAAAAACAGGCGCGCCGTTGCGCGCGGCCCTAGGGCGGGAAGCTCGTCCGTGGTAAGCTTCGACCCCGCGTGGTGCCGCCTGCCGGACCCGCCTTTCCTCAACCATTCAAGAACAATTCATGGACCTGATACTCGCGCTTAAAGCCATCATCATGGGTTTGGTGGAAGGCTTCACCGAATTCCTGCCGATTTCCTCGACCGGCCACCTGATCGTCGCCGGCAGCCTGCTCGACTTCACCGGCGAAAAAGTCAAGGTGTTCGAAATCGCCATCCAGGCCGGCGCGATCCTGGCCGTGATGTGGGAATACCGGGCGCGCATCGGCAGCGTGCTGGCAGGCCTCGGCAGCGACCCGAAGGCCCGCAAGTTCATGCTCAACCTGATCATCGCCTTCATGCCGGCCGCGGTGCTCGGCCTGGCCTTCAACACGATGATCAAGGCCAAGCTGTTCGCGCCGGTGCCGGTGGCGCTGGCCTTCAT
>DASRXO010000457.1:0-4486 GCA_035654095.1 Telluria sp. | reverse complement strand
GAGTTCAAGCGCCGCCGCGACTTCCTCGTGCCGGCCTTGCGCGAGCTGGGTTTCCAGGTGCCGGTGATGCCGGACGGCGCGTTTTATGTGTACGCCGATTGCAGCGAGGTGGCGCATCCGGCGGCCGGGGACAGCGCGGCGTTCAGCATGGCCGTCTTGCAGCAGGCCGGCGTGGCGATCGTGCCGGGCGACGACTTCGGCGTGGCGGCGCCCAAGCGGCACGTGCGCCTGTCGTACGCGACCAAATATTCGCGCCTGGAGCAGGCGGTGGAGAGGATGGCGGGCCTGTTCGGACGCTAGCGCTCGCCGCCGCCCCGGCCTGGCGTCGCCGCGCCTACTCGTGCATCGCGATGCCGCCGCCGCCGATGGCCGTGCCTTCGGTGCCGGTACCTTCGGCGCGCGTATCGAGCAGGTTATCGTAGTCCACCACCGCGGCTTGGGTGCGCGCATCGGTATGCCAGATGCGAATCCGGAAGCGGGCTTGCGCGGTATCGCCGGCGAGGGCGGTGAGCTGATAGCTGTAACCGGCCTTGCCATTGAGCGTGCCGCTGCCCTGGAAGCTGGCCCTGGCGCCGCTAACGCCCATCTTGTCGTAAGCGCTGCCCTGGAAGTTCAGGCCAGGCATATTGAACGTGAATCTGGTGCTGCCCTGCGCTCCCGCCACGTCTTGCCTGAAGGTCGAGGACAGGCTGAAGTTCGCGCGGCCCGACAGCGCGACCTTGCCCTTGTATGCGCCCTGCGGCGACATGAACCAGCCTTCGCCGCTCACGAAGCCGGACGATGGGTCAAATACCGTCACGTTGCCGCTGACCGTGGTGCTGCGCCCGGTGTTGTCGGTGACCTTGACCGCCACCGCGTAGACCCCGCTCTCCTGATACCTGTGCACCCCGCGCACGCTGCCCGAGCCCTTGCGCTCGCTGACCGTCCCGGCAGTGGCCGCGCTGCCGTCGCCCCAGGTCCATATCGCGCTGTGGGTGTCGGTGCCGGCATCGATGAAGTTGGCTAGCACGTGGACTTGCGTGCCGATCTTCGCCCCGTCGGTGCGTGTGACCGGGCCCACCACAGGGGCAGGGGTGCCGCTGGCGCCGGGCCGCAGCAACACCAGCCCGGCGTTGGAGGTCGCTACGATCGCGTCCTTGTTCGATATCGCGAACGCGGTGTCCACCACCAGCCCGGCCGGTGCGTTGCGCAGGCGCGTGTTCAGGTCCGCCATGCCGGTCGCGGCGGTCCAGATGAAGGCGTGATATTGGCTTTTGCCGTCCTGCGCCCAGCCGGCGGCGTGGCCGATGTCGTTCACGCCGATCGCGCTCGACGCGAGGCCGCCGAGCGTGCCCAGGTCGGCCATGCCGCCGCGCCTGGTCCAGGAGAAGGCATGCTGATAGCCGCTGGCGAGGTCCGCCGCGCCCACGATCTGCCCGAGCGCGTTGATCGCCCACACGCCCGAGCCGGGGCCGCCGAGCGTGCCCAGGTCCGTCATGCCGCGCCCCTGCTCCCAGACAAAGGCATGGTAGTTGAGATCGGGCAGGGGAGCGCTGGTCGCGTAGCCGATGATCTGCCCGGCCTTGTTGATGGCCGTCGGGTAGGAGTCGATACCGTTGGCGAGCGTGCCAAGGTCGGTCATGCCGCCCGCAGCGGTCCAGAGAAAGCCGTGTACCTGGCCGTTGGCCGCATCGGAATAGCCGGCGACCTGTCCCGCGTCGTTGATCGCTTGCGCCAGCGACGCGCCCGCAAGCGTGCCGAGGTCGGCCAGGCCCGTGGCCCGGCTCCATACGAACGCGTGCAGCGGTTCGTTGATCGGCCCGATGTAGCTGGAGTAGCCGGCCACTTGCCCGAGCTTGTTGATGGCCAGGCCTTCGGAGAAGGGGGCGGGCCGGATGGTGCCGAGATCGGTCATTCCCTCCTTCAACGACCACATGAACGCATGGTAGTTCCCGCTCGCGTCGTACGAGGCGTAGCCGGTGATTTGCCCGGCTTCGTTGATCGCGCGTGTGAACGAGGCGTCGCCGCCCAAGGTGCCGATATCGCGGATCATGTCGCCGTCAAAAAAATAGGCGTGCCCGCCCGATCCAGCCGGGTCGTAGACGGAGAACGCCACTTGGCCGGCAGTATTAATGTTTGGAATTTCGGCTATCTGGCCGGCGCCGAGGTTGATGACGGTGTAGCTGGTCGCCGCCGCCTGGTCCGACGACGTCATCGTTGCCGCGAGGATGGTGGGCGGCGGCGCGGCCCTGTCATTCCCGCCTCCGCTGCATGCGGCAAAGGCGCCGCCGAGCAGGCATAGCAATGCGCGGTTCGACCAGCGCCCGCCGAGGTTTGTTTCAGTAAAGAGTGCCATGGTGTTCTCCCGTGAAGTTCACCACTTAATGTACGTGGGTCCGTTCGGGCGGACACGTCGGAGATCAAGTTGCAGCGAACTTGGGAAGGAATCGCGCTACACCGCCGGCCAGTGATAGATGTCGCTGTACAGGTCGAGCGACCGGCTGTGCACCTGCGCGTCGTCGAGGGCGGCAAAGCGGTTGGCGTCGAATGGGCTGGCGTCGATGGTGGTCGCGTAGCCGTCTAGCATCCATTCGGCCGCCGCCTTGCCGATGCCGCCCGCATGCGTGACCCAGACCGCTTCGGCCAGCCACAGGCCTTCGTAGCCATCGAGCGGGCCGAGCAGGGGACAGCCGTCGGGCGTCATCGAGAAGATGCCGTTGAGGTGATGCGCGATTGGTGTCTTTTCCAGGAACGGAAACAGGCCGAGGTCCAGCGACGCGCGAAACACCGCTTCGTCATACGGCAATTCGGCGCGCTTCACGTCGGCGATCGCGGCCGTGAGCGGCGCGTGGCTGTACCAGCCGTAACCCATGCGCTCGCCGTGCTGGCGGTAGTAGACCAGATTGTCGAGATCGCGCACCAGCGGGTGTGCCGCTTCCTTCGTCTCGCCGCGCCATGGGGCCAGCGGCTCGGTGTAGACATACGGATGCTGCACCGGAACACGCCGCCGATCAGGCTCTCCACATTCATCAGCGGCATCAAGCGCTGGAGTCCTCGGGCATCGAGGATCTGCGCATCGATGCCGGCCTGCTTGCCGCGCCGGAGCTTGTCGTGAAAGCGCCGCATGGTCGCCTCGTCGCGCGCGACTTCGATGCTGCCGACCGCTGAAAAAGCCGGCTTGTCGGCGGGCAGCGCGGCATACAGCGCGGCGGAAAGTGCTATGTAACCAGTCAATTAGTAGACGATGGTTACGATGAAAATGCGAAATCCCGGCCTGGACCTGGTCAACAGCGAGCACATCCGCGGTCTGGACCGGATCGACGACGAACTCGAGAACCCGCGCTGGCTGGAGCGATTCCTGGTGCGCTGGTCCTTGCCCGGTCCGCTGAGCGCGCACGAACGCGCGCGCCTGCGGACGCTGCGTGGCGTGCTGCGTGCGATGGTGGACGAGTTGTCGAACGCCCAGACGGTGTCGGACGCCAGTTTGCGGCGGCTGCACGACTTCCTGCCGCCGATCGCGACTCGCAGCGTGCTCGAACGCGACGGGGCGGGCTTGCGCCTGGTCCGGCAAACCGAAGGCCCGCGCCACGCCAGCGCCGAGGTGGCGCTGACTTTCGCCGAGCTGATCGCAGGCGACGGCTGGCGCCGGGTCAAGGCCTGCAATAATCCGCATTGCCGCTGGGCCTACTACGACGAGAGCCGGAACCGCTCGCGCCGCTGGTGCGACTCGGCCGAATGCGGCAACGTGATGAAAGTGCGCGCCTTCCGGAAGCGCCGGGGCGAGATCGCAAATGGTTAGTCCGCGGTAAATATTCGAGAGAATTCCACCTTACTTTTGCGTTCTATCGGCATGCGGCTTTTCGCAAATCTTGCCCTTTTTTATAGCAATCGATAATCCGCCGGATTATCGGATCGCAAGGGGAATTTGGGGGCGTTACCGATGTTAATTGATTACCCAGCTATATTTGACTTGAACCCAGGACGCGACCGCCTCGCCATTCCGGGTGCCGGGCGAGAATTTGCATTTCGAGCCGGCGCGCAGCGATGCCCTGTCGATTTTCGCATAGCCGCTCGATTCGGCCACTTTCGCGTCGGTGACCTTGCCGTCGGCATTCACCAGCATGGACAATACGACGTCGCCCTTTTGATCGTCGGCCAGCCAGTCGAGCCGATAGCCCGGGGCGTCGCAAGCGGCGCGGTCGATTTTGGCCGTCTGCTCGGCGCCCCACGCTTGGCTGCAGAATGCCGATAACAGCAGGGAAGTTGTGATAACCAGTGCAGGTGTTTTGCTAAACATAATACCTCCGATGAGTTGAAAACGATGGTTGGATTGCTGCGTCGATTTAAATATATCGCAGCGCAGCATTAGGGAAGCACTGATTTATTCACCATCAGCCGTTTCGCCAACGCGGCTGGTCTGAGACAATATCGCTTCACCCAACATCGTCCCCGTCGATCATGCAGAAGAGCTTTTCCGATCTCGAATACGCCAACAAGAAAAAGCTGA
>DASRXO010000456.1:0-4057 GCA_035654095.1 Telluria sp. | reverse complement strand
AGTGAAGCGCGTCTCGGTCACGTCCTTCAGGCGCCAGGTGTTGTTGCCCTCGAAGGTCGCGCTGGCCGCGGTGATCAGTGAGCGCATGCGGAAGCTGATGTCGAACTCATACAGCTTGAGGTCGATGAGCTGGCCGTCCGGCCGGAACTGGCGCACATTGAAGAAGCGCGAGCCGCTCACCGGCCCCCGCATGCCGTCGCTGTGCACGATATCCTTGGTCCACATCCCCGAGCGGAATTCCTGCGACACGGTGGCGCCCTTGGCGCTCAGCTTGAGGCGCTCGGCCAGCGGCGCGGTGACCGGCGCCACCAGCTCGCCGAACACGAAGGTGATCAGCACGAACACGATGCCGATCTTGAATAGCATCCACGCCGCGAGCTGGGTCGACATGCTGGACGCGCGCATGATCGTAAACTCGGAGCTCGACGCGAACTGCGCCATCGTGTAGATGGTGCCGATCAGCGCGGCCACCGGCATCACCTCGTACACATGCCCGGGCAGCAGCATGATCACGTACAGGAAGGCGTGCTGGATCATGTAGCCGCCCTTGCCCACCGCCGGCAGCTCGCCGGTCAGGTCCATGAAGGCGATCAGCGCGAGGAAGGCGGCCAGCACGAAGGCCACCGCCTGCATGATGTTGACCGCGAAGTAGCGTTGCAGGATCTTCATTTGGCGACCGCCTCCTGCGACGCGTGGCGGCGCTTGAACGCCGCCAGCAAGACCAGCGGATGGTAGCGGTGGTTCACGTTCAGGCGCCAGGCGAACAGCGCCAGCACGCACAGGGCCGCGACCACATGCAGCGGCCACCACCCGGCGCCGAAGCTCAGCTTACCCTGCTTGACGCTGCCCTCGGCCACCTTGCTCAGGTTGCTGTAGGTGAAGAAGATCAGCAGCGCGAGAATCAAATTGGCCGAGCTGCCGGCGCGCGGATTGACGAAGCCGAGCGGGATCGCCAGCAGCACCAGCACCAGGCACATGATCGGCGCCGAGATCCGGTACAGCAGCTCGGCCTGCGTGGACTGGTTGCGCACCGCCAGCAGCGCCGGAGTCGACAGCGCGTCGACGTCCGTGTTCACGCCCAGCACCGGCACCTGGCTCGCCACCCGCATGCTGTAACGCTCGAACTCCATCGACTCGAAATCGGCCTGGCCCGGCATGCCGTGGTAGCGCCGGCCGTTCTTCAACACCAGGAACTGGCCGCCCTTGCCGTCGCCTTCGACCACGCCTTCGCGCGCGACCACCACCGTGGTGCCGTCCTTGTCGACCGTGTTGACGAATACGTTCTGCACCACCGTCGATTCGCCGGTCGCGCCTTCGACGAAGAACACGCGGTTGCTGGAGGTCGATTCCCTGAACTGGCCAGGCGAGACCTTCTTCAGGTCCTCGCGCTTTTCGAAGCGCTCGGTGAATTCGGCCTTCTTCATCTTGGCCCACGGCGTGGCGCCAAAGCTCAGGGCCGCGGTCAGCGCCACCATCGGCAGGCCGAAAGTCAGCACCGGCCGGATCCAGCGCACCAGCGACTGGCCGGACGCGAACCAGACCACCATCTCGGAATCGCGGTAGCTACGCGTCACGACCATCAAAACAGAAATAAAGCTGGTGAGGATCAGGACAGTTGGCAGATAATTCAGCACCAAGAAAGCGATCAGTGCCACCACGTCGCCCGACGCCACCTTGCCGCCCGCGGCCTGGCCGAGGATGGAGATCAGCGTCCAGGTGACGAAGATCGTAAACAGCACCGTGAAGGTAGCGCCGGCGGCACTGACCAAATCACGTAGGAGCGCGCGTTGGAAGATCATTCGAAAGTTATAATCACAGGTTAGGCAGTGCGCGTAAACTCGAAACGGAGAATCAAATGGACTTTAGCATAAAAGCATTCGACACAAAAAACACCCTTGCGGCGGCCAAAAGCGGCTGCATTGCGGTGGCGGTCTTCGAAAACAAAAAACTGTCGCAGGCAGCAAAAGCCCTCGATCAAGGTGGTGAAATCACGGCCGCGCTCAAGTCCGGCGACATCAGCGGCAAGCCCGGTTCGACCCTGCTGCTGCGCGGCCTTGCCGGCGCGGAAGCGGCGCGCGTACTGCTGGTCGGCCTCGGCAGCGACGAGACGGTCAGCGAGAAAAGCTTCAGCTCGGGCGTGAACGCCACCCTCAAAGCCTTCGCCTCGATCGGCGCGGCAGACGCCATTATCGCACTACCCATGACGGATGTGAAAGAGCGCGACGCCGGCTGGGCCGTGCGCAGCATCGTCATCGCGGCCCACGAAAGCGTGTTCCGCACCGATACCCAGAAGAGCAAGAAGGATCCGGCCCCGACCGGCGTGAAGAAGATCACGCTGGCCGTGCCCGCGGCCTCGACCGACCTGAAGACCGCACTGCTGCAGGCCGAGGCGATCGCCAACGGCATGGACCTGACCAAGGAACTGGGCAACCTGTCGGCCAACGTGTGCACCCCAAGCCACCTGGCCAACACCGCCAGGAAGCTGGCCAAGCAATTCAGGTTCGACGTCGAAGTCCTGGAGCGCAAACAGCTCGAGGCGCTGAAGATGTGCAGCTTCCTGTCGGTCGCCAACGGCAGCGACGAGCCGCCCAAGTTCATCGTGCTCAAGCACATGGGCGGCAAGGCGAAGGACGCGCCGGTGGTCCTGGTCGGCAAGGGCATCACCTTCGACACCGGCGGCATCTCGCTGAAACCCGGCGCCGCGATGGATGAAATGAAGTACGACATGTGCGGCGCCGCCTCGGTGCTGGGCACCTTCCGCGCGATCGGCGAGATGGGCCTGAAGCTGAACGTGATCGGCGTGATCGCCACCTGCGAGAACATGCCCTCGGGCCGCGCCACCAAGCCGGGCGACATCGTCACCTCGATGAACGGCCTGACCATCGAAGTGCTCAACACCGACGCCGAAGGCCGCCTGATCCTGTGCGACGCGCTGACCTACGCCGAGCGCTTCAACCCGGCCGCGGTGGTCGACATCGCGACCCTGACCGGCGCCTGCATCGTCGCCCTCGGCAACCACAATTCGGGACTGTTCACCCGCAGCGACGCGGCGCACGAGCAGCTGGCCAAGGAACTGCTGGACGCCGGCAAGCAGGCCAGCGACACCGCCTGGCGCCTGCCGGTCGAAGAAGCCTACAACGAGCAGCTCAAGTCGAACTTCGCGGACCTGGCCAACATCGGCACGCCGGGCGGCGCCAGCGTGACGGCTGCCTGCTTCCTCGAGAACTTCACCCGCAAGTACACCTGGGCCCACCTCGACATCGCGGGCACGGCATGGAAGTCGGGCGGGGCGAAAGGCGCGACCGGGCGTCCGGTGCCGCTGCTGTCGACCTTCCTGATCAACCGCGCGTAATCAGTAGACCGCGTTGCCCGCCGCGCCGGTATCCGGCTCGGGGGGCGGCGCTTGCGCGCGCATGATGACGGTCAGCGTGGCCGGGTAGTCGTAGCCGGCGCCCGAGTGCTTGTCGACGAAATAGCCGAGGCCCGCGCTGACCACCACGTTGCCCATCAGGTTGACGGTATTGAGTTTGGCCGCGACCACGTCGTAGCCGGCACCGCTGCCCTGCTTGCGACAGTCGACCATCAGGTCGCCGGCGCTGCGCCGGATCGTCACGCGGCCCGGCGCGGTCACGAACCAGCGCCCGGCCTTGTTGGACAACACGCAGCCGACGCCGACGATTTCCACGTTGTCCTGGACTGTCTGCACCGCGACCACCTGCTGGGTGGTGTCGGTCAAGGTCGCACAGCCGCCCAGCGCCGCCAGCGCGAGCGCGCCGGCCATCCATCCATACTTCGCCATATCGTCCACCTGAAAGCCTGCCCTACCGGTTAACGGCAAAGCGCCAGCGTACATGAATACGCCGGCGCGGGAAAGGCCGGGGATTGTCGGGCTGCCCGTGCAGGCCCGCTAGCGTCGCGAAGTCAGGACTTCTCTTCGGCCAGCGCCTTCTGCTTTTTCTTCAGGCCCTGGATCACCTTGAGCACGCCCTCGATGCCGGCGTTGTCATCCAGGTCGCTGAAGGCGTCGAGCACTTCGTTGAGGACGCGATTACGCATC